>CABUUG010000057.1 GCA_902494605.1 uncultured Collinsella sp. | reverse complement strand
TTCCGTTGCTCCGTAGGAGCAGGAAAGGCGGGCCTCATACGCGAGGACGTTTTCAAAACCAAGCCCGGTCCCGGCCGGACAGCCCACGAACGCTACAGGTTCTTGACACCCATCGCGCGCATGGCGTTCAGGATGGCGATGATCGCCACGCCCACGTCGCCGAACACGGCAAGCCACATGTTGGCGATGCCCAGTGCCGCAAGCACCAGAATCAGCAACTTAATGCCCAGCGCAAAGATGATGTTCTGCCAAACAATCGTCATGGTCTTGCGCGCTACGCGGATCGCGAGGGAGATGTTGGACGGCTTGTCATCCATCAGCACGACATCCGCCGCCTCAATTGCGGCGTCCGAGCCCATGGCGCCCATGGCGATGCCCACATCGGCACGGGTAAGCACGGGTGCGTCGTTGATACCGTCGCCGACAAAAGCGAGCTTGCCCTTGCCGCTTTCGCCCGCGAGCAACGCCTCAACACGCTCGACCTTATCGCCCGGCAGCAGCTGCGCGTGGAACTCGTCGAGACTGAGTTGCTTGGCCACAGACGCCGCAACCTCCTCGCGGTCGCCCGTGAGCATGACGGTGCGCTTGACGCCGGCGGCGTGCAGGTCGCTGATCGTCTGCTCGGCATCGGCCTTAACGGTGTCTGCAATCACGATGTGGCCGGCGTACACGCCGTCAACGAGCACGTGGAGGATTGTGCCGACAACCTCGCAATTGGGAGCGTCGATACCGGCCGCAGCAAGCATCTTGGCATTGCCAACGACGACGTGCTTGCCGTCGATGGTTGCCGTCACGCCATGGCCCGCGTCGTTGGTGGAGTCGCTTACGCGCTTGGGGTCGACCTCGCCATGGTAGGCGGCGCGCACGGACTGCGCGATGGGGTGATCGGAGAACGACTCCGCAAGGGCTGCGACCTCGAGCAACGACTGCTCGGTATAGCCAGACTCGGGGTGCACCGCCACGACCGAAAACGTGCCGTTGGTGAGCGTGCCGGTCTTGTCGAAGACGACGGTGTCCACGTCGGCGAGCGTTTCGAGGTAGTTAGAACCCTTGATGAGAACGCCTAGTTTGGATGCGCCGCCGATGCCGCCAAAGAAGCTGAGCGGCACGCTGATCACGAGCGCGCACGGGCAGCTGACGACCAGGAAGGTCAGGCCGCGCAGGATCCAGTCGGACCAGGCGCCGGTGACCAAGCCGCCGCCAAGCGCGAGCACCACGGCAGCGCCGGTGACGGCGGGCGTGTAGACGCGGGCGAAGCGCGTGATGAAGTTCTCGGTGCGCGCCTTCTTTTCGCTGGCGTTTTCTACGAGCTCCAGGACGCGCGCGACGGTGGACTCGCCAAATGGCTTGGTGGTGCGCACGTGGATGAGCCCCGTCATGTTGATGCAGCCGCTGATGATGTCGTCGCCGGACTTGGCGGGGCGGGGAACTGACTCGCCCGTGAGTGCGGCGGTGTCGAGCTGGGTTTCGCCTTCGACGATGACGCCGTCGATAGGCACGCGCTCACCGGGCTTGACCACGATCACGGTGCCGACGGCGATGTCATCGGGGAAGACCTGCTCGAGTGTGCCGTCGGGCTGCTCGACGTTAGCGTAGTCGGGCGCGATGTCCATCATGGCACTGATCGACTTGCGGCTCTTGCCCACGGCGTACGCCTGAAACAGCTCGCCGACCTGGTAGAACAGCATGACGGCGGCGCCTTCGGCCATGTGCGGGTCGGTATCGGGGAAGAGCACCATGGCAAACGCGCCGATGGTCGCGACGGCCATGAGGAAGCTCTCGTCGAAGGCCTTGCCGCGGCGGATGTTATTGAATGCCTTTTGCAGTACGTCGTAGCCGGCAATCAAAAACGGCACGAGGAACAGCACAAAGCTGGCGTAGATGTCGCCCGGGGTGCCGAATGCGGCAGTGAGGGTGCCGAGCTCATCGAGGGCGTACACCACGGCAAAAATGCCCAGCGCTACCAGGATGCGGTTGCGCTTATGCTCGAGTGATTCTTTTTTCTTGCGCTTCTTCTTTTTCTTTTTGGGGTCGGTGGTGGCCATGACTCGTATCCTCCCATTTGAATGAATGAACACTCGCTCATATAATTTCGCGAGCAAAGGCCGCGGCAAGCGCGGCCTTGCAGGTTGGCGTAAACCTGGGCTAGAGAATGATCTCGCAGTCCGGCTCGGCGTCGGCCGTAAACTCAACAACGCGGTTGAGCACCTCGTCGAACTCAGCATCATCGGCCTCGAGCGTCAGCTTCTGGGTCATAAAGTTGACGGACACGGATTTGACGCCCTCGAGTTTGGCCAGCTCGTCCTGAAGCTCGCGCGCACAGTTGGCGCAATCGATCTCATCGAGCTTGTACTGCTTTTTCATGGTGGGTTCCTTTCCCGTTTTTGCGGCTTGGGTGCAGGCCGCGCTGGTACCGTGGTTGGTCGCTATTCGCAGATGTGGCTCATGCCTTGGTTGAGCATGGTGTAGACGTGGTCGTCGGCGAGCGAGTAGAGGATATTGCGCCCGTCGCGCCGGAATTTAACCAGGTGCGACTGCTTGAGTGTGCGCAGCTGGTGCGACACCGCGGACTGCGAGGTTTCGGTCGCTTCGGCGATGTCTGCCACGCAGAGCTCGCGGCCCATGAGGGCATAGAGGATCTTGATGCGCGTGGTGTCGCTGAAGACCTTGAACAGGTCGGCGAGGTCGTAGAGAAGCTCCTCGTCGGGAAGGTCCTCGGGCGAGCAGGTGGTGGGGATCACTGGCTCGGTGGCCTCGGTGTCGGGTTTCGTTTCATCAACGCGGATGCTCATTGCAATATCCTTTCATATGAACATACGCTCAAATAACTTACTTCCGATTATATGAGCGTATGTTCATATGTCAATAACGTTTAAGTAATTCATCGCACAAAATGATGGGGAATAGTGGACGAGATTCCGGATTGAGCGGTTTTGATAGTCGATGCCGAGGTGGGTGCCCCCGCGCCGTGCAAAAATTGGAGTATTCTGCAACTATAGGGGGTCTGTTTATCTATTTCGGGCCAAATAAAGCCGCTCAAGAGTTATCCAAGGGCGGTAAACAGATAAGATCTTCCTCAAGTGTTGCCTAACGTTCCCGTTCGATAGCGTCTTTGTTTCTCATTTGGATTAACTTGTGGGTGCTGGAGGGCCGACCCTGCTGAATACTCGCAATTTTGCACATCGCTAGGGTACCCACCTTGTTAGCCGGTCTAGCTTCCGGCCCCGAAGATCCTGCCCTCGGGCGCGAAGCTGCTTGTTTGGTTGAGTGATGGGCTGTCGGGTTCGACAGTCTGCATGTCATCGATTGCCGGAGCCTCGTTAATCGTCGGATCGTCCAATGTGATGCCTTCGAGCATTGCTTTTTCGAGGTCGATTCGTTGGCGCTCTTCGGAATCCTGGCGAAGCTCCTTCTGAATTCGCTTTTTCTCTTCTATAAACCTTCTGAGCACAAACTGTCTCAGGTCCTCTTGCATGATTTGAAAGTCTTTTGGCAGACGCGAGGGGCGTACGCCCTCTTTCCGCTGGATTGCTTCCATGACCCTAACAAAAGAGCTGGCATGCATAAAGGAATAACGGCTGACGGTGATGATTCCGTACCCCATGGACGCAAGTGCATTCTTGCGCTCCTCATCGATGGCGCGGTCTTCTTCCGTGTCATGATAAAAACCGTTGTATTCAATGTCTGTGCGAGATTTCTTTAGATACGCATCCATAAAGAACTTTTTGCGTCTCGTGAGATTCTTTGCGGCAGTGGTGACCTGCACCTCGTAATCGGTCTCAATTCCCTTAATACCAAGCCCTCCTTCGCTTTTGGGCAGCGTTAGCATCATGACAAAGGCTGTTTCCATAGGAGACCGGCATCCGTCGCGCACACATTGGATCGCCTTTCGGGCAAGGGCCAGACCGTCGCATCTGGTAATGGAATTAAAGAACTGCTTTAACCTCTCGGTCGAAGTGAGCGCGAAACGCTCGGTATAGGAGGTGGAAGAGTCGGTTCCAAGGGAATAAGCGCCGCACAGTTCAAAGTAGTACTCCACTAGTTCGCGAAAAGAAAGATAGGTGGCGGCCTGAAGTGCGCAAAGCTCAACGCCAACAACGAAGATGCCATCTTTGAGCTCTATAAAGCGTGAGTTCGAGAATCGTTTTGAAGAAACGTGGCATTGACAGTTCACTGCATAGCGCGCATTCCTGCGATCAAACACCATCACCTCGAGGGAATCATTTGCGTCGAGGGAAACATCATGTTTGGTGAGCCATTCTGCGGCTGCGTCAAGGAGCGTTCCGGTGGGACATGATCCGTAAATCGCGGCAGGGTTACAGGACTCGATGCCTTTCGCAGACACCGAATGCGCGGCCTGGTAGACCGCTTTTGCAGTGGTATGTGACAATACGATACTCATGGTATATATCGTGTCAGCTAATGCCGTGTTGATGGCGCTGAGTGAAAAAGTCGTTTTAGAGGTCTAACCAAATGCTGTCCAAAAGCTTGACGCAATTATGGGTTGGTAGGCCCTAAATAAAAGTTTTCGCAGCTTAGCTATAGCATATAAATACTCAATTGCCGCACATTTGATAGTGATGCATCACCATCCGACAACGAATTACGTGTCGGGAATTGGCCGAAATCGTTCAAAATGAGGGTTCAGAATTTGTGATGGCAGATCTATCTGTGGAACGTAGGGCGGCCCCGCTGCGGGGTTTCCCGCTGCGAGGCCGCTCGTGATCTACGCCGGAGTTTGTCGCAGGCGTTTCTACTTGGCAAATAGGCTCTTGAGGTTGAACTCGGCTTGGACGGTGCGGAGCATGAGGTCGGTGTCGTCCAGACCCAGATGCTGCTCGTTGGCATCGGCGGCGAGGGTGCCGCGGCGGCGCGCCCAGTTCTCGAGCGCGGCTGGGGCGGACTCGCGGGGGAGCGAGCGGACGTCGGCATCCAGGCTGCGGCAGATCTGGCGCGAGTCGATGACGATGATCTTGCCGGCGCGGCGTGCCTCGGCGTAACCGTCCAGGTGGATCTTGAACCAACTGTCCTCAAAGGCGGCGTTGTGCGCCATGTACGGGTACTTCTTCATAAGCTTGAGCAGCTGCTTTTGCAGCTCCTTGTTCTCGCGGAAGGGCGTTTTGCCGTCGATGTCGTCCCAGGTGATGTGGTGGATATTCGACAACGGCACATCCTCGCCGCGGTAGATGTCGGGCAGACCGCAGTAGTGTGCCTCGGCGTCGTGCGGGACGGCGTCGCTGGTGAGCTCCATGATCTCCCAGCCCACGTTGATGATATAGCCGCGCTCGGGTGCACGGCCGGTGGTCTCGATGTCGATACCGAGCACGGTGCCCTGGATGGGCTTGCGGGCGTAGGCCACGCCGAGCGCGTCGCGGTCGCCGCGGATTTCGCGCATAACGGACGCGGCGGTGCGCTTTTGCATCTTGCCGATGGCGGCGCAGGTGTCGGCATCGGATAGGCCGCGCGAGCGCGTCGCGGGCGTCACGTTGCGCAGACGCGCCTCGCCAATCTGGTCGCACAGGTCGCGGTTGCGGTCGGCCAGGTCGCGCACGGTGGCAAAGTCGAAGCCGGGGTCGCCCTCGGCGGTAAAGTACTCGGTCTCGAGCACCTTGAGGGCCTCCTCGCCCTTCTGGCGCTCGGACTCCATGGCGCCGTGGTCGCCGTAGATAAACATGGGGATAAACGGCTGGCGCTCGTATTCGAGTGCTTGCGATACGTTCATATGCTACTCCTTGGACGGGCCGCGTTGTGCGGCTCGAGGTTACTGAGTTATGGCGAGATGATAGTTTACCATGGGCAACTATTGGCACCGCGCCCGGGACAACTACAATACCCTAGTTGACCGCTAGGACTTTTACAATGCTGCCGAAAGACACGAAAGGTTCCATCCGTCATGGATTTACTGATTGATATTCTGCTCGACGCCGGCAAGGACACGCTGTCGCTGGTGCCGTTTTTGTTGGTGACGTATCTTGCTCTCGAGATACTTGAGCACGTTGCGGGCGACCGCGTCAACGGCGCTATCAAGCGCGCCGGCGCTGCGGGTCCCGTGGTTGGCTCGCTGCTGGGCATTGTGCCGCAGTGCGGATTTTCGGCCATGGCAGCAACGCTGTACGCCGGCCGTGTCGTGACCTTGGGCACGTTGGTGGCGGTGTTCCTTTCGACCTCCGATGAGATGCTGCCGCTGTTGCTTGCCGAGCAGGTTCCCGTGCAGACTATGGCGATGTTTTTGGCTTCGAAAGCGCTGATCGCACTGGTCACGGGTTTTATCGTGGACGCTGCCATCCGCGGCCTGCGCCGTAACGCCCGCGCGCACGCGGCGATTCGCCGTACCGTGCTGGGAACCGCGGCCAACCCGGCCCACGTGAACTGCGCGCACGACGACCATACCGGGGGCGACATCATTGATGAAGTGGCCGAGGCGGGCGTAAGTGCTGATCACATCCACGAGCTGTGCGAACGCGACCATTGCGGTTGCGATGAAGACGAGGACGAGCACGAACACGGACATGGACACGATCACGGTCATGAGGGCGAGCATGAACACCATGATGGTCATGCTCACTCCCATTCCCACGAAGGGACGCCTGTCCTGTCGATCATCCGCAGCGCGATCTCGCACACTGTGCAGGTTTCGGTTTTTATTTTCCTGGTGACGCTGGTCCTGGTCGCCGTGCTCGAGACCTTCGGCGAGTCCGCGATCGAGCAGTTCCTGCGCGGCAACGAGACACTCGCTGTCCTGGGTTCGGCGCTTGTCGGGCTGATCCCCAACTGCTCGGCCAGCGTCGTCATCACACAACTGTACCTGGAAGGCGCGCTGCAGCTGGCCCCGATGCTCGCCGGCACGCTCATCTCTGCTGGTGTGGGCTACCTGGTGCTGTTCCGCACCAACCGCAGCGCCCGCGAAAACGTCCTGTTCCTGATCATGATGTACGTCATCGGTGCCGGCTGGGGCCTCATCCTATCCGCCGTTGGCCTTTAAGTAGATTATTGGGACATGTCTTACGATCTACCCCTGTGACCAGGGCATTCCCCGCTGCCAAAACAAAAAGGTAGATTTTTAGGCACGTCCCAAAAATCTACCTTGGTTAGCGCAGCAGCTCGGTGAGTTTGCGCTTAAAGCGAGCCCGGTCTTCGCTGGTAAATGCCGCCGGTCCGCGAGTGCGTCCCCCGGCGCGGCGTACCTTCTTTTCCTCGTGGCGAATAAACAGCTGCATGTCGATAGTCGCCTTGTCGTACACGCGCCCGCGCACGCCGATGGCGGCGGCATCGCGCCCGAGCACCATGCTCGCCAAGCCAATGTCCTGCGTCACGACCACGTCGCCCGCCTGCAGGCGTTCGACAATGGCAAAGTCGGCGCTGTCGGCGCCCACGCTCACATCGAGCGTCGTGACCCAAAATCCGCGTCGCGCGTGCTCAGCATCGCGCGGGTCGTCGCGGCGAATGTGCCGTTCTAGGTTTTGCGTGCTGTTGCCGGCGATAACAACGGCGACGCCCGCCCGCTGCGCGCAGTCAATCGACTCGCGCGTGACCGGGCAGGCGTCTGCATCAATAAAGAGCGTTCGTGGCATCTAGTGCACCAGTTTGCCAAATTGAATAGCACGAACAATCAGCGTTACGCCAAACACCAGCAGCGCGGCGCCGCTAAAGATGACGAGCATCTTGGCCGACCACAGCGGATAGATAAACACGAACATGCCGGCGATGATGGAGAGTGCGCCGCTCAGGATGGCGAGGGCGCGGTTGGACGAAAGCTCGGACTCCAGAATGGACATGACACCTTCGACAATCCAGCCAAAGCCGGCCACGATAACCACCATCGTGGTGAGCGTCGCGGTCGAGAAGGCCTGGTTGCGCAGGATTATGGCGCCGCCCAAGATAATGAGTAGGTTGGAGATGATGCTCGTCACGCGCCAGCCGGTGGGCAGCAGCGGCTCAAAAATGGCAGTGAACAGCCTGATGGCAGCAGTGATTACAAAGTAAAAACCCAGGACAGTCGTCAAAAAGACGAGGGACTTGGCGGGTGCAAAAAGCAGCGCGATACCAGCAATGAGCGCTAAGACGCCCGTGATGGCGTAAATCCAGCGCACGGCCTTGACGGCTTTGCCCGCCATGCTTTTCTCGTCAAATCCAAACTGGCTCGATTTTTGGTCATCGTTCTTAAAGATGCCCATAATGTCTCCTTTCCGTGCGGCGTAAGCCTTGATCGTTACAACCAGTATCGCCTAAAGGCGCTGGCGTATGGGTCGGAGAGGGCGAAACGTAACCCAAAGGCCCCGAATTGTTTCCGTTGTTCCCCACGTTGCGATTTTCTATTCAACAGGTGTAGAACATTGCAGCCCTGTTCGTTATTGCCTACGTTTTAGGTTAGATTTTCCTAAGGACAATTGGCTTGTATTGGGGGTCCCTATGAACGAAGCAGTTCCCGAGGCGCCGTCGAGTGTCGAATCGATGGCAGAGCAGGGTTGCGAAAAGCTCGGCTTGGAAGCGTTTGATGCGCTGGTCCGTCGTGCCCGTACGTGCCGCCGTTTTGACGAGTCCATGCGCGTGCCGCGTGAGTTTTTGCTCGAGCTGGCAGAGCTGGCTCACCTGACTCCCTGTGGTGCCAATGCTCAGCGTCTTCGTTTTCATGTGGTGAGCGGTGCCGAGGATTGCGCGCGCGTATTTGATGAGCTTGCATGGGCCGGCGCGCTTAAGGATTGGCCGGGTCCTGCCGAGGGCGAGCGCCCGACCGGCTACATCGCGATTTTGGCCGAGCGCGCCGTTCCGGGCAAGCCTGCCGCTCCCATTACCGAGGTCGACACGGGCATTGCCGCGCAGACGATGATGCTTGCCGCCCGTAGCGCCACGCCCGAGGTGGCAGCCTGTATGTTCAAGGCCTTTACGCCCCGCGCGATCGATGCCATGGGGCTCGATAACGACAAATATGAGCTCAAGCTGATCATGGCGTTTGGCGTTCCGGCCGAGACACAGGTGATCGATGCGATCGATTCCAACCCCGACGGCTCCATCAATTATTGGCGCGACGAGGCGCAGGTGCACCACGTACCCAAGCGTTCGCTCGCCGACGTGCTGGTGTAGTTGAGTGTCACCGCGGTGTGATCCAGCGGTAAACCACCACAAAGGTGCCTGTCCCCTTTGTGGTGGTACGAGGGGAGGGTGTGTGGCAGATCTGTATTTGGTGCGGCATGGGCAGACTGAGCTCAATGTGCAGAGCATTTTGCAGGGCTGGCACGATTCGTCGCTTACGGCGCGCGGGCGCGAGCAGGCGCTGACGGCGCGTACGGCGTTTGCGGCGCGTGGCGTGGCCTTTGATCATGTGTATTCCTCGCCGTTGGGCCGGGCGCGGCATACGACCGAGCTTATCGTTGGCGAGGGCCGTTCCATAGAGCTGGTCGATGACCTGCGTGAGTGGCATTTTGGCTCGCTGGAGGGCACATCAAATCGCGAGATGCCGCCGCAGCCCTGGGGTGATTATCCGGTTGCCTTTGGTGGTGAGTCGGAAAGTGAGCTTCAGTCGCGCATGGTCGCGGCGCTGTCCCGCATCATGGCCAGGCCGCAGCACGACTGCGTGCTGGCGGTTTCCCACGGCTCAGCCTGCCAGGAGTTTCTTGAGTATGTGACTGGCGAGGGGGAGCTACCCGACAACGGCGCCGTGCTTCATTTTGGCTATTGCGACGGGGCGTTTTCGCTCCTTGATTGGTAACGAACGAAAGGACCCCTATGAATAAAGATCTGCATCTGGTCCGTCATGGACAGACGATATTCAACCTCAAGCGTATCATTCAGGGGTGGAGTGACTCGCCGCTTACGCAGTTGGGCTGCGACCAGGCGGCGCGCGCCGGCATGTTTTTACGTGCGCGCGGCATTGAGCCCGATCATGCCTACACCTCCACGCTTCATCGCACCGAGCAGACTATTGCCAACTTGTGGCCGGGCTTGGCGTACGAGCGCCTGGACGGCCTGCGTGAGTGGTTCTTTGGTGACTTTGAGGCCGAGCGCGTGATGCTCATGCCCGAGCGCCCGTGGCGCGACTTCTATCGCCAGTTTGGCGGCGAGGGCCAGATGCAGGTGCGCGAGCGCATGGTGGCGACGCTGACCGAGCTTATGCAGCGTCCGGACCATACGTGCGTGCTCGCGGTAAGCCATGGCTCGGCCATCAAGGAGTTCATGGACCACGTGAGGGGTGCGGCGGCCGACGAGCGCGATCGCGTGCCGGGCAACTGCTCAGTACTGCATTTTGCGTTTGACGATGCGGCCGGTACGTTTGAACTGGTCGAAGTCTTTACGCAGGAAGACTACGCGCGCGAGCTGGGGCTTGAACCGCTCGTGGCTACTGCGGGTCCGCAGCGCGGATAACGCGAGCACGGCGGCACGGGTCGCCGGCATAACTTCTCGACGCAAAAGGGGCGGAGATGCATGTACCTGCTGCATCTCCGCCCCCTGTTTGTTGGGCTGCCGATTTTTGTGCTGGACGGTCTGGTCTTGCTAGAACCGCGCGACCTGGTGCGTGAGCAGCCCCGTCGGAACCTGCGGCACGCCGCCGCTGACCTGCGCGGCGGGGAAGAGTACAGCTACGGCAAAGTTGAACGGTTCTTTGCCCGTGTAGGTGCCGGCGGCACGG
>CABUUG010000056.1 GCA_902494605.1 uncultured Collinsella sp. | reverse complement strand
TACCGTAATAAACGCCGCGTGCGGGAACTCGAAGGTGTAGTCGAAGACGCCCTTCACGCCCGTAAGCCAACGAAGGTTGGCCTCGTCGCGCACCACGATGGCGTCGTAGCCACGCTCGGCCATAAGGGCACGGACACGCTCGATACGACCGGCAGGACCGGCAGCAAACTCAGACATGCAGATTCCTTTCTTGTTGTCTCTATATAGACGGGACGGGTCTCAACCGAACGAAGGAATCGCATGCAATCCGCAACCGATTGAAAACCCGCCCCTCAACATGATACGAAAGACGATGGATGTCAATAAATCTTAGAGAAGTTCTTTGCGAGAAGCCAAGTAGGCGTGAACATGGCGCTCAAGAACCTCGTCCTCGACGCTCGTTAGGCGAATGGCGCCGAGTGCCGCGGGCAGCGGCAGCATGCTGCGGTTTGAGCGCGCGAACTGCTGCCTACGGAACTCCTCGATATATGCGGCAGGCTCCAGATCGAAGGCAAGTTCCTCGATACCAAAGTCCTCCAGGCAGTCATCAACCTCAAAGACGTAATCGATATCGAAGTCGCAGGCATCATGTGCTAGGCGCGCCTCAAAGCGCATGCCCTCGGACAACAGCTGGTAGGCAGGGACCTGCGAAGCGGCATCGCCCAAGCAAGCGCGCAGGGTACGCTCCCCCGTCTTGCCAAAATCGAGCGCATGGCGGGCGCTCGGGTTCGTGGCCATCAGTACGTCCTTACGGGCAGTCTGAGACCATTGAACGGCATTGACGAGCGCGACCTCCTCGCCCGCGAGAATCTCGGGGACGGTCTCAGTAAACTGATTCCAGCGTGACTTACTGCTCGAAAGCATGGTGCCAACAAGTACCACATAGCCGAGCTTGAGGTCCTCGGGGTCCGCCTCGCGAACAAGGTCGAGGTCACACACGACCAAGCCCGGTTCGGGACGGAACGCGATGGCGGAAAGCGCATTGGCCGACGAGGCGACGAGCGGCTTCATGGTCGTCGCGACCGTGAGCATGGCGTCGAACGTCGTCGGCAGCAAGGCGCACTCGGTTCGGCCACACCACTGGTTGGCGCACCAGCTAACAACCGAGCAGGTTGCTGTGTCGCCGACAGCGACAACGAGATCGTCGCAGGTAATGCCGTTAGCCGAAAGGGCGCCAAAGACGGTATCGGCATCGGCCAGCGTAGCACCGGCAGGCGAAACCTCGAGGTCTAGCGGCGACACGACAAAACCGGCGTCGACCAGCGCATGCTCGACGACCTCACCAAAACGCTCGGATGTGGCGGAGTTCCAAACCACCATTGCGCGCTTAGGCTTGCCCACAGCCGAGGAAAACATGCGCGACAGCTCATCGAACGCGCCCAATCCGACGCGGACATCGACACTGCGGTTTTGGAAATTGATCAGTTGACGGCGAATCATAGCAGCCCACGCTCCAAAAGCATCTCGGCACAAAGGTAGGAAACGTCCTCGAAGGACTTGTTGCGAATATCAAGGGTAAGGTCGGCAGCCTGGCGATACAGCGGACGGCGATGCTCAAACAGGCGCGCGGCATGCTCAGGCGAGCGGAAATCGGGGCGCGTGTCGGACCGACGAATCTGGCGAATCGAATCCTCGAAGTCGCCCTCGAGGTACACGCACGTACCCATTTCGTGCATCAGCTCAATATTCACCGGTGTCTCGACGATACCGCCCCCGCACGAAACCAACAGGCTGCGCTCACTTTGGAGCGAACGGAGCGCCGAGGTCTCGAGCTCGCGAAAACGACCCTCACCCTCGGTCTCAAAAATCTCGGTTACCGACTTGCCGCAACGACGCACGACCAGACGGTCGGTATCGATAAAACGCCGCTTGAACATAGTGCCGACGTTGCGCGCGAGCGTCGATTTGCCTGCGCCCAAAAAGCCGATAAAGAAGATATGGTCGCAGCCGTGTTTGGTGTGCTGGGACATAGCGAGACCTATTCCTCGCAGGGAAGGTCACGCAGGGCCCGGCGCTCAAAGATACGGAAGATCTGCGTATACCACAGGTCCTGCGTCGCCTGCGGCTTTACCAGGATGGTATCGACGCCGGCGAAGTTGCCGCTCCACACGTCCGTGTAGAGCTGATCACCGATCAGCACAGCCTCGCCGGCTGTGGCGCCGAGGCGCTTAAGGCCCGCCTTGAGGGCAAACGGCGCCGGCTTCATGGCGTGGCTGATGGCCTCGAGTCCCAGCTCGCGCGCAGAGCTCATGACCTGGTCGCGATGCCAGTTGTTGGACACCATGCAAAGCTTAAAGCCTTTGGCGCGGGCGGCATCGAGCCAGGCGGAAACCGCGGCGGGAACCTGCTCGGTGTCGCGCGGCACCAGGGTGTTATCGCGATCGAGCAGAATGGCGCGTTTGCCGTCGGCCCAAAGGGTATCAAGGTCGATGCGATCGACCGAGGCAACGTATCGTTTGGGGCTAAAAATCCTCATGCTAATTCCAAGACTGTTGATGCTCTTCGTAGGTTTGCGAGAAGTACTCCTCGTCCTGCGTAATGTAGAAATACAGGTCATCAGAGTCGGTCGGCTCAAGCGTGGCCTTGAGTGCCTCGAGCGACGGAGAGCAGATGGGCGTGGGCGGCAGACCCTCGTGTTTATAGGTGTTATACGGACTATCGCTCTGCAGGTCGTCGGCGGTAACCTCGCCACCGATGACATACATCATGGTCGCATCGCTGTTGAGATAGCGCAGACCGTCGAGCTTGCCGGCAAGGCGGTTGTAGAAGACCGAGGCCACGTGCGCACGTTGATCGGCGTTGAGGCCCTCGCGCTCAACGATAGAGGCCAAGTTGACGATGTCGTAGTCGGACATCTCCACGCCGTAGCGTTCCTTGATCTTGGCTTCGCAGCTCGCAAAGTCAAGCGACTTGTACTCGGTCTTAAACTGATCGAGCATGGCGCGAATCACGTCATCGGCCGTCGGCGAATCGCCCAGCGAATAGGTCTTGGGGAACAAGAAACCCTCGAGCGAATCGTTGGCGGCGCCCTTAAGGAAGCTATAGTCGTCAACGTAGTTGGAGGCCTTGGCCTGGTTGAGGAAGTCTTCCTTAGAGATGCTGTCGAAGGCCTGGGCCACACGGTCGGCGACTTGATCGACCGTTAGGCCCTCAGGGATAGTCAGCGCATTGGAGCCCGCGTTGGGGCCTTCCATGAGCTGCTGAACAACCTTGGTTGCATCCATGAGTGTGGTGAACGAATAATCACCAGGCTTGAGCGACATATCGGCGTTGAGCTTTTTCACCGCCGCATAATAATCCTTGGGATTTTCGACGATATGATTCTCGGAGAGAATCGAAGCGATGCTGTCACCCGAGGCACCATCGGGAATCGTGATAGTAACCTGCTGGCCTGCAACGACTTTCGCACCCTCACCGCCAAAGAAGCCCTTGACGGCTGGCACGACAAAGAAAACGATCGCGACAAGCGCAAGCACGGCAACAACGCCACCGATAATCATAGGCACCGGGGAGCTTTTCTTTTGAGCACCGCGACGAGCATGCGTGTTGTAGCTCGAGCGGGTCGCCGGAGCAACGCCATGCGAACCACGAGCGTGATGCGAATGCGATTGGGGGGCCTGCGTTCGCTGGGTAGGTGCCTGCTGCTTAAAGCGGGTGCCGCCTGCAGGCTGGGCCGTACGAGCAGTGGGCTGCTGAGCCGCGTGAGAAGCCGAATGCTGAACCGAACGAGCAGAAGGCTGCTGACCCGTCCGTTGAACAGGTTGGGCCGAACGAGAGAAGGACTGCGCCGGGCGCGCGGCAGGCTGAGCTGCGCGCTGCGTCGGCTGTGCCGGACGCTGGCCAGGCTGGGCAGGGCGCGACGCCGGCTGCTGCGTACGATTCGGCTGGCGCGGATCGGAAGCACTAGGCATGCGAAACCTCCTCGTTTTTACGATCGAGCCACGTCTGCAAAAACAGGCTGGCGGCAATCATGTCGATCTTGCCCCTCATCTGCTTTTCGTTGAGTCCTTGCTCGCGCAGGATACGCTTGGCCTCTTGCGAGGACAGACGCTCGTCCTCAAACTCCAACGGAAGATCGAGCTCGTCGGCAATCTTTTGCGCCACAGCGGCAACGCGCTCGGCCTGAGGGCCGGGCTCACCGGCCATGGTCAGGGGACGTCCGCTTACCAGGATGTCGGGCTCATAGTCCTCAACCAGGTAGCGGAACGTCTTGGCCATACCGGTGACCTCGGCAGCCGGAAGCACCTTGACAGGCATCGCCATCTTGCCATCACGGCTCGAGACGGCAATGCCAATCCTGGTCTCCCCTATGTCCAGCGCGAGCGCAACCACAGCGACAACCTAGGTTCTTAGGCGCCGAGCGCGGTCTTGGCGGCCGCGAGGGCATCGACGATGCCGGCGGCGTTCTTGCCACCGGCCTGGGCCATGTTGGGACGGCCGCCACCGCGACCGTCGACCAGACCCGCGATCTGCTTGATCACGTTACCGGCGTGGAAACCGGCCTTGACGGCGTCATCGGAGCCGGCAGCGAGCAGGGCCGGAGTGCCCTTCTCAGTCACGCTGGCGACGACACAAGCGACAGGGCCGGCGACCTTCTGATGCACGGTATCCCATACGTTGCGCAGGTCGGCAGCCTCAAGGCCCTGGAGCTCAGCGACAACGAGCTTATAGCCGTCGAGCTCGACGGCGCCCTCGATGGCGCTGGAGATGGCGTCGGAGGAGCCACCGGTCAGAGCCTTCTTGAGCTTATTGGACGTCTCGCGCAGCTCGGCCTGTAGGTTCTCCACGCGAGCGGGAACCTCGTCTACGCGGCACTTGAGCGCAGCGGCGGCGGCGTCGACGAGCGCCAGGCGGTCGGCCATATAGTCGAGAGCACCCTTAGAGGTCACGGCCTCGATACGACGGACATTCGAGCCCGTAGAGGACTCGGAAATGATCTTGAACAGGCCGATCTCAGCAGTGTTGGCAGCGTGCGTGCCACCGCAGAGCTCGCGGGAGAACGGCTGGTCCTCGGCGCCCACGGAGACGACGCGGACGACATCGCCGTACTTCTCGCCAAACAGAGCGACAGCGCCGGCGGCCTTAGCCTCGTCGATGCCCATGACACGGGTCACGACCGGCTTGGAAGCGAAGATCTGCTGGTTGACCAGGTCCTCGACAGCCTTGAGCTGCTCGGAGGACAGAGCCTCGAAGTGCGTGAAGTCAAAGCGCAGGTGCTCGGGCGTCACCAGCGAGCCGGCCTGGGAGACGTGCTCGCCCAGGACCTGCTTAAGGGCGGCGTCGAGCAGGTGCGTGGCGGTGTGGTTGCGGCGCAGGAAGCCACGGCGCTCGGCGTCGAGCGCGGCGGTAACAGCGGCACCGACAGTCAGCGTGCCCTCGGCAATGTGGGCGACGTGGGCATACAGGCCGTTGTGGTTCTTGGTGTCGGCAACGGTCAGAACAACGCCCTCGGCGGAAAGCTTGCCGGCATCGCCCTGCTGACCACCCATCTCGGCATAGAACGGGGTGCAGTCGAGCACAACCTCGACGTCCTCGCCGGCGGCAGCGGACTCGACGGACTCGCCGTTGCGCACGATGGCGACAACCTTGGCGCCCTCGATCACATCGTTGTCATAGCCGTCGAACTCGGTCGCAGCGACCTTGTCGGAAAGCTCAACCCACACGTCGTTGAAGCTGCCCCAGGCGTCGCCTTTGGCATTGGCGCGGGCGCGGGCCTTCTGGTCCTCCATGCAGGCAGTGAAGCCGTCCATATCGACATCGTGGCCAGCGGTGCCGGCGATCTCGACGGTCAGGTCGATGGGGAAACCAAAGGTGTCGTGCAGCTTAAAGGCAACATCGCCCGGAAGCACAGCACCCTCGGCAAGCGCTGCCAGGGCCTCATCCAGGTAGACGCGACCGTTGTCGAGCGTCGTGGAGAAGCGCTCCTCCTCGGAGGCGACGATACCCTTGACGAGCGCGACGTTCTTGAGCAGCTCAGGATAGGCCTCGCCCATCTGAGCGTTGACCTCGTCGATAAACTTGGTCAGGAAGGCGCCCTCGATGCCCAGCAGGCGACCGTGGAACACGGCGCGGCGGAGCAGGCGGCGAAGGACGTACTCGCGACCCTCGTTACCGGGCAGGATGCCGTCAGAGATCATGAAGTCGACGGCACGGGAGTGGTCGGCGATGATGCGAAGAGAACGGCTGGCGCCGGAGTAATCGTCGGCGTCATAGGTCTTGCCGCTGATCTCCTCGCCCAGCTTGATGAGGTGCTGCATCAGATCGCCGTCGTAGTTAGCAGTCTTGTGCTGCATGATAGCAGCCATGCGCTCCAGGCCCATGCCCGTATCGAGGTTGCGGTGCGGCAGCTCCGGCATGGAGCCGTCCTCCTGACGGTCGTACTGGGTAAACACGAGGTTCCAGAACTCAAGGAAGCGGTCGCAGTCGCAGCCAGGCTTGCAGTCGGGGCTGCCGCAGCCGACCTCCTCGCCCATGTCAAAGTAGATCTCGGAGCACGGACCGCAGGGGCCGGTGGGGCCAGCGGCCCAGAAGTTGTCGTCCTCGCCCAGGCGGGAGATGTGGTCCTCGGCAACGCCCAGAGAACGCCACACGTCGTGGGTCTCGTCGTCCTCGGTAAAGACGGTAAAGTACAGGCGGTCGAGCGGCAGCTTGAACTCCTTGGTGATGAGCTCAAAGGCCCAGGCGCAAGCCTGCTCCTTGGAAACGCCGCCAAAAGAGAAATCGCCGAGCATCTCGAAGAACGACAGGTGACGGCCGTCCTCGCCGATGCAATCGATGTCGTTGGTGCGGACGCACTTCTGGCAGGAGATCGCGCCGATCTCCTTCATGGTCTTCTTGCCCTGGTAGTACTCCTTAAACTGGTTCATGCCGGCGTTGGCAAGCAGCAGCGAGGGATCATCGGGGACGAGGGACGAAGAAGGATAGAGCTTAAGACCGCGCTCCTCAAAGAAGTTGAGGAACTTGGAGCGGATCTCGGCCGTAGTCATTGACGGGTAGTCAGCACTCATAGAGGGAATCTCCTCGGTTTCACATCGAAACAGTTCAAACGTAACGATATTACCATCCCACCGCGCCTATGCAAAAAAGAGGGTCGCCAAACAGCGACCCTCCAGCGAAATTGCATGTTAGCACGTATGAATGTTAACCCGAATTACCCCGCTAGTTGTCGTCATCGTCCATGGAGCCGTCGATGCCGGTTTTGGTATCGTCGTCCGAGTCGGAGTCATCGTCTTTGGCGAAGGGGTTCTTGAAGAAGCCCGTGGCATCGGGCTGCAGACCAGAGAGCTTAATCCAGGGATTATCGAGCTCGGGCTTGGGCATGGCCTTGGCCTCGGGCGCGGTCTCGTTGCCGATGAGCTCGGACTCATAGATGAACGTATCGTCTCCAAGCGCGTCATAGGCGGCGACCGGGTTGCCCTCGGCATCGCGATACGGAGTTCCCTTAAACACGGCGCCGTCGTATGCCACGAGCTGGCGGCCGGTCTCGTTCTCAAAGTAGTAGACGAAAATGCCCTTGAGGGCCGCGCACAACGGGATGGCGATGACCATGCCAATGGGGCCCATGAGTGCCGAACCAATAACGAGGGCCGTCAGGCTCATGATGGGATGCACCTGGACCGAGCTTTGCATGACCTTAGGCGAAATGACATTATCGGTGACGTTTTGGGCCACCATGGTCACGATCAAGGTCCACAACGCCAGCATAGGGCTGAACATAAAGCCGAGCACCGTGGCGATCGCAGCACTCACCCAGGGACCGACAACCGGGACCAAATGCATAATGCCGGTGAATATGGCCATGAGCGCTGCATATGGATGGCCAATGAGCGTAAAGCCGATAAAGGCAAGGATGCCACCGCAGATCGACGTTACGACCATGCCGCGCATATAACCGCCGACCGAGCGCGAAAGAATCGCGACCATAAAGCGGTACGAGGTCTCCTTTTCCTGACCGATGATGGTGCAGACCTCGTGGTGCATACGGGGATAGTCGCAGGCCAACCAGTAGGCAAGCACCAAGCCCAGGAAGATGACGAACAGCTGCGAGGCCGTATTGGTAATGAGTGGGAACACACCGCGACCGAGCTCAGCGGCGATTTGCGAGACGTACTTGGACGCTACGGTAACCAGCGAAGAAAGATTGTCGTCCAGATACTCCTTGAGTGGCGTGTTATTGAGCGTCTTGGCATGCGAGATCATCTCGTTGAGGTCGCCACCAGCAACACGAAGCTGCTCGGGCAGGCGGCTCAGGACTTCCATAATCTGACCAAAGAGAATCGGCGACAAGATGCAAACGACACCGACGAGCACAGCAACGACCACAATAAGCGCAATGAGCGAACCGATGCCGCGATTCACGCCATGGTGCTCGAGCCAGTTGGTGATCGGCGACATCACAAAAGCGATGATGGAACCGACAGCGAGAAACTCGATGACCGGCGCCAGGATGCCCATAAGGTTAAAGATGACGGCGGCGATGACAATGCAGCCGACGACGCCCCAAATGCGCAGCGTCAGAATACGGGTATCGCGCAGCGTGCGGTCGGTTTGTTGGGGGTGCTCACTCATGAACGAACCATCACTCCGTCGGGGTCAATCTTGTCTTGAATCTTCTTAAGGGTACGGCGCAGCAGGCGCGAGACCTGCACCTGCGAGATGCCCAGCTTCTTGGCAATCTCGATCTGGGTCATGCCCTTTACGAAGCGCAGCTCGATAACCTCGCGCTCGCGAGGCGAGAAATCGCGGATGGCTTCCTCGATTACCAGGCGGTCATCGGTAAAGTCGAGCTCGTTGTCGTCGTCGGCGTAGCGATCGAGAATCGAAGGCGCATCGTCGGAATCGGACGCACCGGGGGCCTCGATAGGCACCGAAGTATAGGCCGAGGACGATTCCATGGCTTCGAGCACCTCGTCGACAGTCACGCCCAGGTAATCGGCGATTTCCTCAACCTTGGGCGAACGCTGTAGCTCGTTGGTAAGCTTATCGGTAGCCTGGTTGACCTTGGCCGAGAGCTCCTGCAAGCGACGGGGCACGCGCACGCTCCAGCCCTTGTCGCGGAAATGACGCTTAATCTCACCCAGAATGGTAGGTGTGGCAAACGTCGTGAACTCGAGCCCGCGCTCAGGGTCAAAGCGGTCGATAGCCTTAAGCAAGCCCAGATAGCCGACCTGCAAAAGGTCATCGAGCGGCTCGCCGCGGTTCTTAAATTTGTTGGCAAGAAACCTTACCAAGTTCATATGGGACAAAACGAGCTGCTCGCGGGCATCCGGATCACCGGTCTCCTTATAACGACGAAACAGCTCGCGGGTTTTCTCCTTGTCCCAAGCGGTCTTGCCGCTCCGGGAACGTTCGGTCATATTAGATATCCGCCTTGAGGTCGAGGGAAAGCGTTAGGGGCGCCGCAGTCTTTTCGTAGGAATCGCACACGCTTGCAAGAATGAGCTCGGCATACACGGCAGCCTGGTCATCCTCATCGACGGTGGCCTGGTCGCCAAAGGTAAAGGTCATGCCCACATGGGATTCGTCGACATCGAATTTGATCGAAATATCGTCGGAATCAACGGCCGTGCATCCAAAGATGAAGGCTTCCTCGGCAGCCATACGGATATCCTCGATGCGATCGACGGACATAGAGCACAGGGCGCCGACGTTGGCGGCCGTCATGCGCACCAAGCGCGCGAGACGCGGATCACCGGCAACGGTCAGCGTGATAGGGCAGGTTGCTTCGCTACTCATCGCAGGACTCCTCGGAGGTCTCGGCGGGCGTATAAGTGTAATACTGAGCAGGCTTGGCTGCGGGCTTCTGAGCCGCATCCGCACCATCGGCGGCCTCGTCCTCAGCCTCACCAATCAGAACGCGCTCGGTAGGCTGGTCGGCCTCAGCAGCGGCAGCGGCGAGCTTGCGATCGACGTCGGCTGCAGGAGCCTTCACCTTATTGAAAAGCTTCTGCACGGCGCCGGCGGCAGAGTCGGTCACGCTCGATACGGCATTGCTGGCCTCGGCCACGCTGCCCGTAACCTCGGAGATGTCGCGAACGACCGCCTCGACCTCAACGAGGTTGGACGTCAGGGCGTCCACAGCGGTCTTGCTCGATTTGAGGAGCGGCTCAACCTGCGCCAGCGCGGGAGTAAGCTCATCAACAGCGCCATCGAGCTTTGCCACCACGGGCTGTGCCTCGGCGAGCGTGTTGTTAAGGTCGCTCACCGTCTTGTCGAGCGAATCAACGACGGTGCGGGTCTTGCGCAGGGTGAGTGCAAGCTCAACGACGGCCCACACGCCGGCAACGGCGAGCAGCAGCAGGGCGATTTGAATGGGACTCATACAAGCCTCCCGAAGGAATCGAAATACAGACGCTCTTCATGGTACCCCAAAGGGGACTGAACATGCCAAGCGCGAGATCGTGGGACAAAATAATCAGCAGCTACTTCGGTGCATTCCCGCTGCGGTCGCGTTCACTTTGCTCTACGCGCCATTCTTCCCAACCGCGGCCGGCAGGCTGCCAAAATGCACCGCGTTCCAAGCCTTCGGGCAAATAGCGCTGATCGACCCAGCCTTCGGGATAATCATGTGGATACTTATACACACCGTATTCATCGCTGCCCGGGCGATGGCGATCGCGCAGATAACTCGGCACCTCGCGAAGCCC
>CABUUG010000055.1 GCA_902494605.1 uncultured Collinsella sp. | reverse complement strand
TGGACTACCGTTTCCGTCCCGCTCCCGCGAGCGACATGGAAAACTACGAGTTCTTGGCCGATACCAAGGGCAAAGAGACCACGCTCGTCCCCATGGGTCCGTTGCACATTACCTCCGACGAGCCCGGTCACTTCCGCCTGTTCGTTGAAGGTGAGACGATCGTCGACGCCGACTACCGTCTGTTCTACGTGCACCGCGGTATGGAGAAGGTCGCCGAGACGCGCCTGAACTATGACGCCGTGACGTTCCTCGCCGACCGCATCTGCGGCATCTGCGGCTGCGCGCACTCGGTGGCCTATGCCGAGGCCGTTGAGCGCGCCCAGGGCATCCATGTCCCGCCGCGCGCCCAGTACATCCGCGCCATCATGCTCGAGGTCGAGCGTCTGCACTCGCATCTGCTCAACATTGGCCTGGCGTCTCACTACACGGGCTTCGACTCCGGCTTCCAGCAGTTCTTCCGCGTCCGCGAGAAGTCCATGGACCTTGCCGAGAAGCTCTCCGGTCACCGCAAGACCTACGGCCTCAACGTGATCGGCGGCGTGCGTCGCGACATTTTGGCCGAGCAGAAGCTTTCTACGCTCACGACCATCCACCAGCTGCGCTCCGAGGTCCAGGAGCTCGTCGACGTCTTGCTCTCCACGCCCAACTTCATTGAGCGTACGAGCGGCATCGGCATCTTGGATCGCAAGATCGCACGCGACTTCTCGCCGGTCGGCCCGCTCATGCGTGGCTCAGGCTATGCCCGCGACGTGCGCTTTGACCATCCCTTCGACGGCTACGCCGATCCGGACGTCCAAAAGATGCACGCCGCCACGGCCGACACCTGCGATGCCTTCGGCCGTACCGCCGTTCGCATCCAGGAGGTCTACGATTCGATCGACATGATCGAGACCATGCTCGAGAACTGCCCGTCGGGCCCCATTCTCACCACGGATTGGGAGTACACCCCGCACAAGTACGCCATTGGCGCCACCGAGGCGCCGCGCGGCGAGGACGTGCACTGGGCCATGCTCGGCAATAACCAGAAGTGCTACCGCTGGCGCGCCAAGGCCGCTACGTACAGCAACTGGCCGGTCCTGCGCTACATGTTCCGCGGCAACACCGTGGGCGACGCGGCGCTGATCGTCGGCTCGCTCGACCCGTGCTACTCCTGCACCGACCGCGTGACGGTGACCGATGTCGCCGCCAAGCGCGACCACGTGCTCGACAAGGAGCAGTTCGAGAACGTCTGGCGCGACAAGTCGCCGCTTGCGGGCGAGGGCACCATGGCCGCTCCGCTCGATGAGGAGGCGCTCTAATATGCTGAAGCTTTGGAAGGTCAACGCCAAGGCCGGCGACGCGACGGTCAAGTACCCGTTTGCGCCGTTTCCCACCAACAAGGACATGCGCGGCAAGCCCGAGCACAACGCCGAGCTCTGCATCGCCTGCGGAGCCTGCGGCGTGGCGTGCCCGGCCGATGCCATTCGCATGGACACCGACCTTGCGGCCGATACCATCACCTGGTCGATCGACTACGGTCGCTGCATCTTCTGCGGCCGCTGCGAGGAGGCCTGCCCCATGGAGGCCATCAAGCTCACCGAGGAGTTTGAGCTGGCCGTCATGAGCAAGGACGACCTCACCAGCAAGAGCGTCTACACGCTCGAGCACTGCTCGCGCTGCGGCAAGCCGTTTGCTCCGCACAAGGAGATCGACTACGCCAAGCGCCTGCTGCAAAAGGCCGGCGGCATGGAGGCCGAGCAGGCCGCCCGTACTGTCGGTATGTGCCAGGAGTGCAAGCGCGAGCTCGACGCCCTGCGCGCCGCCTCGGCCGTAAAGACCGGCAACGCGCACGGCATGGCTGCCAACGAGACGCTTGCGTCCGGTGAGCCCCAGGGCCCCGGCATGGAGTATCTGGGCGGCCACGGCGTGAACCCGGAGTATATCGACCGCGAGCTCAACCCCGATGCGCCCGAGATCCCCGCCGGTCCGGCGCCGGTCGAGGGCATCATCATGGATTTTGATACGAAGGAGGAGTAACCATGGCCGAACGCACGCTTTTGCCCGAGCGGCTTCAGTACCGCCCGACCAAGATCGAGCTCGACGAGAGCATCGAGAAGGCCAAGGCGACCCTTCTTAAGAAGATCAAGCGCTCGGTGTACGTCTACCGTGTTGACTGCGGCGGCTGCAACGGCTGCGAGATCGAGATCTTCGGTTCCATCACGCCCGTCTTCGACGTCGAGCGCTTTGGCATCAAGGTCGTGCCCTCGCCCCGTCACGCCGATGTGCTGCTGTACACCGGTGCCGTGACGCGTGCCATGCGCATGCCGGCCCTGCGCGCCTTTGAGGCCGCACCCGATCCCAAGATCGTGGTGTCCTATGGCGCGTGCGGCTGCACCGGTGGCATCTTCTACGACAACTACTGCGTCTGGGGCGGCACAGATAAGATTCTGCCGGTCGATGTCTACATCCCCGGCTGCCCGCCCAGCCCCGCACAGACCATCTACGGCTTTGCCATGGCACTTGGCCTGCTGGACCAAAAGCTCCATGCCGAGACCACGGTGGAGGCCGCCGGCGAGCAGGCCGATATCCTGCACCCCGGCGTGCCGTACAAGCTGCGCGTTGCCATCGAGCGCGAAGCTCGTGCCATGAGCGGCTACCGTTACGGCCGCGACCTGGCCAACGAGTTTATGGATACGCTCGAGGGCGCACCCAAGGGCGATATCCGCGGTGCCATGGCGCTGCTCATCGACAAGCAGGACGATCCGCGCCGCGTTGAGGTCTACTCGGCGCTGCAGGATCTTGTGCTGGCCGGAGGCCGTTAGATGGAGCTCACGGACCGCTCTGGTTACTTTGCGGGCCCCGGCATGCTCGGCGGCTCTTTTGGCGATGCCTCGCGCGCAAGCGACGAGGCTGCCGAGGGCGTCGCCGACCCCTGCCTGGGCCATGCGCCCGACCAGGTGGTCTTCTACGAGCTCACGCGTAAGTTTGTGGAGACCGAGGAAGACGTTCCCCAGGAGGCCTGCGACGTGCTGTACTACACGCTCGCCGTGGGCCACCACACCGGCGTGCTCGACTGCTTTGAGCCGCGCCTGTCGGTGCCGGTTGATGTGTTCTATTCGCTCGTCGACGCGCTGCCGGAGGGGGAGGCCAAGACCAAGTTCGAGGCCATTCGCTCCTTTGGCGAGTGCCAGCTCGACAAGGCGGCGGTGCCGTCGCTGCTCGAGGCCTGCGACACGCTGCTCGACGAGCGCGGTTTTCGCGGCTCGGCCAAGGCCGGCATCTCGGTGTTCGACGACGACTTTGGCCTGCATGCCCAGCAGGTCGCGTTTCTGATGAAGTTCCGCGATCTGGTGGAGCGCGTGCGCGATGTGTCGGGCGTGTACCTGACGGGAAGGTTGCAGTAATGGGTCACGTTGTGGATGGACGTGTGAACGGCGCCCCGTTTGCGGGTATCGTGCTCACGGCGGGAAGCGTGCTGCGTGCCGACGATGCCGCCGGCCCCGTGCTCTCCAAAAAGATGGAGGACGCGCCGCTTGCCGGCTGGTACACCATCGATGGCGGTCAGACGCCCGAGGACGACATCATCGAGGTCAAGCGCGAGCGTCCGCCGCGTCTGGTCTTGGTCGATGCCGCCGACATGGCACTGCCCGTCGGGTCCATCCGCTTGCTCGACAAGCGCGATGTAGCCCGCAAGTCGATGTTCACCACGCATTCGCTTCCTTTGTCGATTCTGATCGAAGAGATTGAGCAATCGTGTGATGATATCGTCTTCGTTGGGATTCAGCCGGGCGACACGGAGTTCTACAACCCCATGTCCCCGGAAGTCTTTGACGCCGTCGACGGCGTGTACGACGCCGTGGCCGCCAACGACTTTTCCCACTTTGTCCGCTTGGGACAAGAGCAATAGGAGCGCTTGTCCCTGCTGATTAGGAAAGAAGTGATTGACATGGCAGATTCCAAGGCGGAGTACCCCGCTCCCGATTGCCTGGTGCCCTCCGCGATCGAGGCCAAGACCGAGGCCGCCGGCGTGACCAAGGCCAACCTGCCGGTCGCAAAAGCCTTTCTGTTGGCAATGTTCGCCGGTGCGTTTATTGCCTTCGGTGGCCTGTTCTTTATCGTGTTCTTGAGCGATAGCACTCTGGGCTGGGGCGCCCAGCGCGTCGTGGGCGGCCTGTGCTTTTGCCTGGGCCTGGTGCTCGTGCTGGTGTGCGGCGCCGAGCTGTTCACCGGCAACTCGCTTATGGTCTGCGCGCTCAAGAGCAAAAAGATCACCCTGGCTCAGATGCTTAAGGCATGGCTCGTCGTATGGGTCGGTAACTTTGCCGGTGCTCTGTTCGTCGTCTTTTTGGTGTACATGGCCGGCATTTACAAGCTCAACGGCGAGGCGGTCGCCAATTCCATGGTGAGCGTCGCCGCCGGCAAGGTGACGGTCGACTGGGTGACGATCTTCTTCCGCGGCATCCTGTGCAACATCTTTGTGTGCCTGGCCGTGTGGATCGGTACCGCCGGCAAGACCGTGGTCGATAAGGTCGTGGGCATTTTGCTGCCCATCGCCGCCTTTGTGGCCTGCGGTTTTGAGCACTGCGTCGCCAACATGTACTTTTTGCCCATGGGTGCCGTGATGCACGCGTGCGGCTATGGTGCCGACGTCGCCGGCGCCGATGCGCTCAACGCCGCGGGCATTGCGTTTAACCTGTCCGCCGCCACGCTGGGCAACATCGTGGGCGGCGCGGTTCTGATCGCGCTCGGCTACTGGTTTATCTACGCTAAGAAGTCCGAGGCGTAAGGTACCGTCTGTTTGACGTTGGGCCTCCCGCGGGGCGTTGCCGTGCGGGAGGCTTTTTGGGTCTGGGGGCTCGTTGCCGGGCTTTTGGCCTGTTGTGTTTGGCTGATGAAAGGGGTAATCGAGATGGCATCTGCTGTGAAGCGTGACGGTCGCGCCGTGGTGACCACATGCGGGGGATGCTATGCCGATTGCGCCTTTGCGGCACGCGTTGAGGACGGTCGCGTGGTGGCCGAGCTGCCGGTGCCGGGGCATCCGTGCGCGGCGCGTGCCCTCTGCGCCCGCGGTCGGCATCGCCTGGCAATGCCGTTTGACGAGCGCGACCGCATCATGCACCCCATGCGCCGACGAGCTGATGGCTCGGGGTTCGATGCGATTACCTGGGACGAGGCGTTTGCTCAGATTGCCGAGCGTCTTTTGGGGATTGTTGACGAGCACGGGCCTCGGGCGCTGGGCATGACGCTCGGCGTGCCCTCGTTCGACCGTTACTGGGCGTATCGTTTTATGCATGCGCTGGGCTCGCCCAACGTATACGGTGCCGACGGTGCCTGCGAGGTAAGCAGACTTACCGGCTGGGAGCACAGTCTGGGCCACAGCCCCGCCTCCGACCTGGCGCATACCGATTGCATCATGTATCTGGGGCGCTCCATTGTCGATTCGTCGACGATGGGGGCCGTTGATGCGCTCAACGATGCCCGTCGACGTGGGGCGAAGATTATCGTGGTTGACCCCCGGCGCAGTGGCTCGGCTGCGCTTGCCGACCGCTGGCTGCGCGTACGCCCGGGCTGCGACCTGGCCTTGCTGCTGGGCATTGTGCATGTGCTCATTGCCGAGGGCCTGTACGACCACGAGTTCGTTGCCCGCTATACCACGGGTTTTGACGAGCTGGCGCAGGCGGCCAGTGCTTGGACGCCCGAGTGGGCCGAGTCGATGTGCGACGTGCCGGCCGCAGAGATTGTCGCCACGGCGCGCGATCTCGCTGCCGCCGCGCCTGCCGCTGTGGTGGATGCGGGTTTTCATGGTGGCATCGGTATCGCGTATGCCAATAGCACCCAGACCGCGCGCGCTATCTGCTTGGTCGATGCGCTGCTGGGCTGCTTCGGGCATGCGGGCGGCGCCCTCAATCCGCCCACGCCGCTTGTGTTGGGCGACCTCGATCCCGCACGCTTTGCGACGCCGCCGGTGCCGCGTGGGCCCAAGCTGGGGTCCGAGCGCTATCCGCTGGTTGATCCGGTGCGCGGCCTGTGCACGACCATCGGTCAGTCGATTCTTGCCGGCGATTTGCGTGGGCTCATTGTCTATGCCAGTAACCCCGGTGCGGGCTATGGCAATGCACAGGCTTGGTTGAGTATTTTGCAGCGGCTCGACTTGCTTGTGACGATTGATATTCGCTGGTCCGAGACGGCGCGTGCTTCCGATTTCGTGCTGCCCGACGTAACGTATCTGGAGGCCGACCGTGGCGTGGGTACGGTCGTGGGCCGCAACGACGCGCGCGTGATCTACCGCAACGCCGTGCTGCCCGTGCTGCATGAAGACACGCGGCCCGGTCGTGAGATTTTTGCCGGTCTGGCGCGGGCCTGTGGCGTGGGCGAGTACTTCCTGTTTACGTCTGACGATCTTGCGGCTGCCCAGGTGGAGCCGTTTGGAATTAATCTGGACGAGCTCAAGGAGCGCGGCTGGGCCGACACAGGTGTTGCGTTGCCGTCGCGTACGGGCGAGCCGGCGATTCCCCTGGATGGCGGCAAAATTGCGCTGGCAAGCGACGTATGGGAACGAGCCGGCCTGGGTCGTGTACCCAACTGGATCGCTCCCATGGTGGAGCCTGGCCAGGGGATGTTTCGCCTCATTAGCGGCAACCGTCCCTTTGAGTCGCATACCTCGCGAAGGCTTGCGGCCCAAGGTGCCGCCGAGGCTGGATCGGACCTGGATGCCGTGCAGATGAATGCCGATGCTGCTGCGCGCATGGACATCGTCGACGGCGAGATCGTCGAGCTCGTGAGCGATATGGGCCGCGACCGCGTGCGCGTGGAGACGACGCCCTATCTGCATCCGGCGTGCATCTTCACCTCGGCCGCTCCCGGCGGACGCGCATTTGGTGCTGAGAGTGGTGGCCGGCAGGCCCTGGGCGTCGGTCCGCTCGACCACACGCCGCTGCGCTGGGACCCGTTGACGGGTGCCGCGCTCACCCAAGAAAACGCCGTTCGCGTGGAAAAGATCGCGGCGCGCGAGGATAATAACGAGTAATTGACTCAGCTGATGTATTCGACTGATCCACGTTTCATTTGAAAGGCCGCACATGAGCGATAGCCAGAACATGTCCGATGAGGTACGCGCCCGCCTGCGCGCCATTCCTTCCGTCAATGAGCTGCTTGCCGAGTGGCCGGTGGTGAAGGCGGCGGGGGAGACCTGCGACGCGGTGGTCCATGCTGCCGTGACGGCCGAGCTCGACGAGGAGCGCGCCGCCATTCGCGCCGGTGCCGCCCCGCGCTCTAAGCGCGACCTGGCTTCGGCTATTGAGTGGCGTGCGCACCGCTCCGCGCTGCCGAGCCTGCGCCCCGCCGTCAACGCGACGGGCGTGGTTATCCATACCAACCTGGGTCGAGCCCCGCTCGCGGAGTCGGCCGCCAAGGCCGTGGCCGAGGTCGCACGCGGCTACAGCACGCTCGAGTACAGCGTGGACACCTGCTCGCGCGGGTCGCGCAAAGAGCATGCCGCGCAGCTGATCCGCTCGCTTACCGGTGCCGAGGATGCGCTGGTCGTCAACAATAACGCGGCCGCCGTGCTGTTGGTGTTGGCAACCCATGCCGCGGGCAAGGAGGTCATCGTCAGCCGCGGCGAGCTTGTCGAGATTGGCGGCAGCTTCCGCATCCCCGATGTTATGGAGGCCTCGGGTGCTAAGCTCGTTGAGGTCGGGGCCACCAACCGCACGCATTTGAGCGACTACGAGCGCGCCATCACGCCCGATACGGCGATGATCCTCAAGGTCCATCCTTCCAACTATTGTATCGAGGGTTTCCACGAGGAGGTGGGTTCTCGGGAGCTTGCGGCGCTTGCTCACAAGCATGGCCTGCTGTTCTACGAGGACCAGGGGTCGGGCGCGCTTTTGCCCGATGACATCCTGGTGCGCGGCGGCGAGGAAACCACGCCGGCTTCGGTTTCGGCAGGGCTCGATCTGGTGTCGTGTTCGGGCGATAAACTGCTCGGTGCCGCGCAGGCGGGCATTATCATGGGTCGCCGCGATCTGGTGCAGGCCTGTGGGTCGCATCCGCTTATGCGCGCCCTGCGTCCGGGAAAGCTCGCACTGGCGGCTCTCGAGGCTACGCTGCGCATTTACATGGATGGGGCGGATGTGGCCCATCGCGAGGTGCCGGTGCTCAACATGCTCACGCTTCCGCAGGCTCATCTGGAGCGCCGCGCACGCAAGCTGCGCGAGCTGATGGTGGCGGGCCTCGATAAGGCTGGCTGCCCGTGTGCCGTGCAGGTGGAAATCGTCGAGGAGTCGTCGACTCCCGGTGGCGGCTCGCTGCCTACCGTGGAGCTGCCCACGATGTGCGTTGCCATCTGCCCGGTCGACGGGCGCCTGTCCGTCGACGCGCTCAAGCGCTCTCTCGTCCAAGACTTCGATACGCCGGTCGTCACGCGCGCCTCGCACGACCGCATTCTGTTTGATGTACGCACGCTCGTGGGCGACCGCGATATCGAGACGGCGGCATCGACGCTCGTCGCTTGCGTTGAGAAGGCGGTTGCACGATGAGTGAGGCTCAGGCGCTGGTGGAGTGCCCCGTTATCGTTGGCACGGCGGGCCACGTCGACCACGGTAAGTCGGCGCTGGTCGAGGCGCTGACCGGCAAGAATCCCGACCGTCTGGAGGTCGAGCGTCGCCGGGGCATGACCGTGGAGCTGGGCTTTGGCGAGCTGGCGCTGCCGAGCGGCAAGATCGTCGGCCTGGTCGATGTGCCGGGCCACGCGCATTACCTGCGCGCCATGGTGCAGGGTGCGACAGGCATCGACGTTGCCGTGCTGGTGGTCTCTGCCGTTGAGGGTGTAATGCCGCAGACGCGCGAGCACGTGCACGTGCTGGAGCTGCTGGGTGTCACGCATATGGTGGTCGCGCTGACGATGTGCGACCTGGCCGACGCCGAGATGATCGAGCTTGCCGAGCTCGATGTCGATGACTTTTTGTCGGGTACTGTGTTTGCGGGCGCGCCGATCGTGCCCGTGTAGTCTAAGAAGGGCGAGGGGATCGACGGACTGCTTGTGGTGCTCGACGAGCAGGTAAATGCTTGCTGGGATGCCTGCCGTGCCCGTGCCGAGCTCACCGATGCCGCACCGCGCCTGCCTATCGACCGCTGCTTTACGATCAAGGGCGTCGGCACCGTCGTGACGGGAACGCTGCACGATGCGCCGGTTGCGGTGGGCGACGAGCTGATGGCCTTGCCGTCGCGTACGGTCTGTCGCGTGCGCGGGATTCAGGTGCATGGCGATACGCCGCGGGCGTTGCCCGGTCAGCGTGTGGCGCTCAACTTGGTGGGCGATGGCGTCGCCGCGCTCGATCGCGGTGAGATGCTCGGCGTGGCGGGCCGCTTTGGCCAGACGATGCGCTTTATGATGACGCTTACGTATTTGGGTCGCGAGGGAGCCAAGCCGCGTGTGCTCGAGTCGGGTGCGCGTGTGCACGTGATGGCGGGTACGGCCGAGGTTGTCGGTCGCATCATGTTCATGGAGGGCGAGGCCCCCATGGCGGTGGGCGAGACCCGTAATGTTCAGGTGCGCTTGGAAAACTCGCTGCCGCTACGTGCCGGGGATCATGTCGTGGTGCTGTCCTATTCGCCCGTGATGCTTATTGGCGGCGGGCGCGTTCTGCTTTCTCGCTGCCGCCGCTCTCGCGAGCTTGCCGAAGGGGAGCGTGCGCTGTATGCGGCGCTCGAGTCCGGCGATATCGCGGGCGGTGTGGGCGCTTGGCTGGCGCTGCAGACGCTGCCGGTTACGGCGGCTGATGTTGCCGAGGCTTTGGATCTTGGTGTCGGCGAGGTCGATGCCGCACTGCACGGGTTAGTGGCGCGAGGTGTTGTTCGCGAGCTTGCCGGCTCGGGCGGTACGCTGTATACGAATGCCGCCGTGCTCGACGCTGCGATGGACGCACTGGCGGCTACCCTGTCAGCCATGCACACAGCGTCTCCTAAGGAGACGGGCTTTACGCCCGGCGCCGTCGCCCATGCCGCGTGGCCTGCCGCCGATGAAGTCGTTGCCGCGGCTCTGATTGCCGAGGGCTGCTCGCGTGGCGTGTGCGCCGCCGAGGGCGCCGAGGTATTCGATCCGCATTCGGCCGCCGCGGCGGCACGCGCGGTGCGCGAGGCATGCAAGCGGATCGTCGCGCTGCTTGACGAAGCCGGCCTCGATGCACCGACGTTGCCCGAAGTGGGCGAGCAGTTGCAGCTCGATCGCGACACCATGACGCGCGCCCTGCGCGAGCTTTCGCTCAACCGCTCGATCGTGAAGGTCGAGCGCGACGTTGCCCTGTCCGCTGCGGCCGAGGCCCATGCGCGCGAACTCGTCGCCGCCGCCATTGAGGCAGCCGGCGGCGCTGCCACCACGAGCGTGCTGCGCGAGTCCTTGGGCGTGTCGCGCAAGCGCGCCATCAGCATCTTGGAGCACCTGGATGCCGTGCGCTTTACGGTGCTCGACAAGGAAGCCGGCGGCCTGCGCTCCCTGCGCTAGATTGGCTGCTCGGTTTGGTAAAATACCGCCGCACTTGGGAACGGATGGGCTCCGGTGGGCTCCGCGGTCCTCAAAACCGTTGCGAGGCGTGCAAAACGTCTTGGATGTGTTCGATTCACATACGTTCCCGCCATACGCTACCAGCGCTTTTGTGCTCGCGGTCTTGCTGCGTGCCGCAAAAGCGCTGTTTTGTTTTTGCACGAGCTTTTCGTAGCGCCGCTATTTCGGCGGCTGTATTTAGCTTCGTGCGCCGGGTTACGAGCATGCCG
>CABUUG010000054.1 GCA_902494605.1 uncultured Collinsella sp. | reverse complement strand
GACGTTGGCGGCGCTCCTCTTGCGTGAGTTGTCCGCTGTGACGCATGTCTTGAGCACCGGCCGGCAGCGCCGCGGATGCCGCTGCCTCGATGCGCTCGCACGCGAGCACTTCGGCCTCTTGAGGACCTGTGCCCATGAATCCCCGCTGCTGTGCCTGGGGGCCCGAGTTGTAGAAGTGCTCCATGGAGATGCGCCATACGCGGTGCGGTTCTTCAAAGCGGGGGATAACACAGTTGCGCCCCGTTCCCTGTGAGAGAAAGGCACCCGTGCGTTCCGGGTCCCCGATGGTGGCCGAAAGGCCAATGCGGCGAGGCTGCACGCCGGCCATGCGCGAGAGTCGCTCGATAAGGCAGAGCGTTTGCCCGCCTCGATCGCCGCGCATGAGCGAGTGGACCTCATCGATGACCACGTAGCGTAGGTCGCAAAACATGCGCGGGATCGCCATGTGCTTATGGATTAAGAGCGCCTCGAGTGACTCGGGCGTAATCTGCAAGATGCCGCTCGGTTTTTTGATGAGCTTAGCTTTGTGCGATTGCGAGACGTCGCCATGCCAGTGCCAGACGGGGATGTCGGCCTCTTCGCACAGGTCATTGAGACGGACGAACTGATCATTGATGAGTGCCTTGAGGGGGCCGATGTAGAGGGCGCCAACGCTTGCGGGCGGGTTCTCCCAAAACTCGGTCAGGATGGGAAAAAAGGCTGCCTCGGTTTTGCCGGAAGCCGTGGATGCCGTCAGGAGCACATTGTCCTGCGAGTTAAAGATGGCATCTGCCGCCGCAACCTGGATAGAGCGCAGGCTCTCCCAATCGTGGGAGTAGATAAAGTCCTGGATAAACGGGGCATAGCGGTCAAAGGCGTTCACGGGGCCTCCTTTCAAAAGCGAATCTCTCAACGCGGTGGGCAGTGGTTTGCTGCATTACTGCCTCAACGTTTGCCCAGATAGAACCTACCAAAATAAACCTGTCCCTTTTTGGCAGGTTAGATGGTGAATTCGGCGAAGTTACGGTCGCCGTCTGCGGTGCCGGTGTCGCCTGTTGCGGCTGCCGGCGCCAGCGCGTCGCCACCAACGCTTTGCAGTAGCTCCGCCACATTTGCATCGGGGTTCTGACACAGGATATCGAGCAGCTCGATAAAGTCGCGAATGACTTCACGCGGCGTCAGATGCGTGTCGGCTCCCACACGACCGAACTCGATCTTGAGGAAGTCCACCAAGTCGTTCTCGGTAAGCGTGGGCGTCCAGCCAAAGTAGCCGGCGTGAATTTGCATGAGTTTTTCGATCAGCACCAGTAGCTCCTCGTAGGTGAGCGGCTGCAAGCGGATGATGGGCGCGAGCATGTCCTTAAGGTCCTCGCGTGCAAAGCGGCCTTGAGCGAGTCGGCTGCGCAGGGCCTCGTAGGAGAACACGCCGCGGCGGCGGTCTTCGATGGAGGTTGGCGTGCCGCCCATGATCATGCCCAGGTACTGCGCCTTGCCCTGGAGTGTGTCGTTGTACATGGTCAGGATCTTCTCGTAGTTGTACTGGCGCGTGATCGCGTTGGGAATCTTATACAGATTCACGAGCTCGTCGATGAGCACCAACATACCCTTGTAGCCGCTGCAGACCAAAAAACGCGCGATGAGCTTAACGTAGTCGTACCAGTCGTCATCGCTGATGATGGTCGAGGAGCCCAGCTCGGCGCGAGCCTCGCTCTTGGTACGGTATTCGCCGCGGATCCATTTGGTCACGCGGCTCATGGCTTCTTCGTCGCCCTCGGATACGGCCGTGCGATAGCGGCGGAGCATGCGGGTGAAGTCGAAGCCGTGGACCATTTCCTCGAGCGGGGCCAGTTGGGCATTGACGACCGACTCGTCGACGTCGGCGTACGAGGCGACCCAGCGATCAAGAATAAGGTTGAGCGCACCGCCCTCGGGGCGCGTCTTGGTCGATATATTGCGGATGAGCTCGCGGTAGGTGGCAAGGCCCTGCCCCTGCCCGCCCTGCAGACGGCGCTCGGGGGATAAGTCTGCATCGGCGACGACGAATCCCTCACCCATGGCGTGCGTGCGGATGGTCTGGAGCAAAAAGCTCTTGCCGGCGCCGTAACGACCGACCAGAAAGCGGAAGCTCGCACCACCGTCGGCGATGAGACTCAGATCGGTGAGCAGGGCGCGGATCTCGACCTCGCGCCCTACGGTAATGTAGGGAAGGCCGATGCGCGGGACCACGCCGCCCTTGAGCGAGTTGAGAATGACGGCAGCGACGCGCTTGGGCACGCGGGGTGCTGCGGATGCGGTATCACTCATGGTCTAGGTATCCTCTCACGTCTGCTTCGTAGTCCTCGATAATCTGCGGCCCTGCCGCGCTAAATTCAATTACGGTGTCGCCCACCAGGTCAAAGAGCGCCTCGTTGATGGTATCGACGAGCATGTCCTCGCTCTGTCCCGAGTGCGCCACTGCCGATGTCGCTTGCGCTGCGTTTTGCTCGAGCAGTGCGCGAAGGAAGGCATCTGCGGCGGGCGCGAGTTCGTTTGTGGCGTCAGCGGGCGCAGCAGCTGCGAACGCGGGCGTCGGCGCGAGAAGCGGGGCCACGACACCAAACTGTTCGGTGGATATGGTCGGCTCGTCGGCCTCGTCCTGCCGAATGGGTGCCGCGACCGCCTCGACCGTCGCGTCGGCTACGGGCTCGGCTTCCGGTTGCCCTGAGTCCGCTGCCTCGGCTTCTGCGGACGCGCCGTCCTCGCGTTCCTCGTCGATCAAAAGCGCTTCGCGCGTTTGTGCGGCAGCGCTCCGAATGTGCCCCAGCTGACTCAGATCGATATCGATCTTGACGGGCTGGTGTGCGGCGTCCCACGAAAGCCATGCCACAATCTCGTCATCGATAATCTTGGCCAGATATTTGGGGACCTTTTCTTCCTTAAGGGGATGGGCGGGGTCCAGCGCCAGGCGCAGGCGTTGGTCGCAGGCGCGCATCATTTCACCGAGCTTGCTGCTCTTTTGCCTACTACCGTGGATACGCATGCATTCCCAAAAGCCGTTTTGGCAACGGTAGATATGGATGGGATTCAAGCGGTATTCGCAGTCCTCGTGGCGCTCGGGCGCAAAGAATACGGCCGAGGCAAACATGGTGTAGGGCATGGCCGTCTCCTCCCCAAATAAGCTCGCCACGATGCCGGTCTTTCGGTGCGTGTCATAGTAGCGCGCCATACGGACATACACGGCGCACGCCACGTGGCGCAGATCGCGGTGGTGGCTGCGGTCGAGCCGCGAGTTACTTAGGTTGTACGTGGAGAGGGCGTTGATGGCGGCCATGAGTCTCTCCTCGCGCACCTCATCGGGCGGAAGGGGGAGCGTGGGCTCGGAGGTTTTGCGACGCTTAGGGGTCTGGCCGGACGGTGCCGGTGCTGGTACAAGGTCTCGTGCCGCGCGCCGCAGTTCGATAAGGGCGTTATCGAACATGACGGTTTTAGAGTCGCGAAGCAGCTTGGGGTCGAGCCCGTGGAACACGGCGTAATCCTGCAGCCACACGCGTGCAAATCGGTCGATGCCGGGCTCGAAGGCGCGATAGACATCCCAAAAAGCCTTGATCTTGTTAAAACCATCGAGCGGGTCATCTACGCCAATGCCGCAAATCAGCTCATAGAGATACAGAAAGGCAAAGGACGTAGACGTTTCCTCGACGGTTCCGCGGCGCACTTGGGCACGCCAGGTAAAGTAGCCGCGCAACTGCCGGTCGCTCATGGCGTTGTAGGTGGGAAAGTACGATTTAAAGGTGCCGTTGTAGGGACAGTCGTCCTCAAAGTCGGCCATCAGCAGGCCTTGGCGGTAGAAAAGCTCGGCTTCCGAAAGCCAACGGCCCGCGCCGCCCTTGGGGTCTTCTTGCCAACGCGATATCTCACGCATCTTGCGGTACTGGTCGGGGAGGAAGTTCTGCATCTGTCGGCCGGTCTTGAGAATCGGCTCGTCTGCGTAGACCTCATGTGAGAAGCGAGCGGACTGATGGGTCCGGGCCTCGGCCATAATGCGCTCGATGAGCATCTTGATGTCCTGGTCGGCCACCGCTCCTCCTCTCGAACGCAGCTACGGTGACCTCATATCATAGCACAGCATCAAACAGGTGTTCGAGATACCGCTGCGTTGATAGATTTAGAACAGGAGGGCGTAGATGACGGCGATGACGACGGAGGGGAGCATATTGGCCGTGCGGAAGGTCTGAGGACGGATGAGGTTGACGCCGACGCAGAAGATGAGCATGGAGCCTACGAGCGAAAGGCTGTCGAGGGCTGCCGTGGTCATGATGGGGGAGAGTGCGCCGGCAAACAGCGTGATCGTCCCCTGGAACACGGCGACGGGCAGGGCGGAGAAAATGCAGCCGCGGCCAAGCGACGCCGTCATGGTGCAGACGATGATGCAGTCCAATGCGCCTTTCAGGGCAAGCGTTGACCAGTCACCGAGCAGACCGTCCTGGATCGATCCCACAATGGCCATGGCGCCGATACACACGGTGAGTGAAGTCGAGACAAAAGCGTTGGTGAACTCGTTATCGCCCTCGCTGCCGGTTTTGCGCTTGAGCCATTCGCCAAGGTTCTCGATGGCGGCCTCCAAGTTGATGGCCTCGCCGATGAGCGAGCCGAGGGCGAACGAGACAATGAGCATGGTGGTACCGGTGGTCGCTAGCGCCTTTCCATCGATGATGAGCATCTTTTGCATGGTGCCGCCCAGGCCGATAAACAGGACGCACAGCCCCGATGCTTTCATGAGCGTGTCTTGGATGCGCGGTGTAATGAAGCGGCCGCCCGCTAATCCTAAAAGACCGCCCGCAACTAAAAGCACAACGTTGATGATTGTTCCCAAGCCCGGCATGAGCCCTCCTGTATTGATGCCAACGTGGCAATCGTAGCAGAACGAAATGCGAGGCACATCGCGACCCGTCTAATACGTTATATAAGTGATATTAGGAATGATGCGCAGCATTTAAGCCTCAGGTGGTTGTCGGGACATAGGGATAGTAGTCAAAGCGCAGTGTCATAAGCCGTTGTGGGGATTCAATAGCCGCGGCGATGATATTGGCATCGCGGGCACGATCAAACCCTTCGAGTTCGATCTGATACGAGACGTCTTGCATAATGTCCAGACGTCGCCAGGCTAGGAGTGTGTCGCCATCGAATTCCAAGGTCTTGCCTCCATCTGGAGCAACGGCGTATAGACGCAGCTTGGCGGTGGTTGCAGGGTCGACAACCGTGACCTTTTTAATTTCGTTTCGAGTATTCTTGGCGCCCAACAAGGTGAGCAGTGTTGGGGCCACGACCTCGCCCGATGGCAAAAAGACGACTTCGATGGATTCGGGAAATGCGATGATGGCCGACTTGCGGACGGGCTGATTGGCGGCGGCAACTTCGATGTTCGCAGCGTCGATGACCTCTGTGTGGTCGAGCGCGGCAAGCACGCAGCAGTTACCTTCATCGATCTCTTGAGGATTAGCAAGCCCCAGACTGTCTGCGAGCTCGGGATCGTTTGGATCGGTAGTGGGCTCATTCGGTGCTTCGAAAGAAGCTGGGACGCTGTTTGTCGGCGACGGCGTGTCGCCCGCACCTGCTTCTTTGTCCGCACTCTCTTCTTGTATGGTTGCGTTGATGGGTTCGTCGTTTGAGGGGAGCGTCTTGGCGTCAAGCGCGGAGGGGAGAATTCCGATGACTCCGGATCCGTTCCACTCCATTTCGAGAAGCGCCGGGTCGGCAAGAATGCGTTGCCTGCTTTGCGCGTGGGTATCGATTTCAATAGGGCCTGCCTCTATCCCTCGTGTAAGGCTGAGTGATCCGGCTGGCTTCTCGAAATGAGCGTCTGTGTCTTTGGCGCTGACGGCGTAGAACAGCAGGGACGCTTCTCCCGCCGCGATGGCATCGGTGCCGGCTTTGGTCAGCCGCAACGATGCCGTGAATGAGAGGGTGGGCTGCGTGTCGTCTGCATTCGCGGCGGCGCAGCCCAGACATATACCGCCTCCTTTCTCGAAAAACGCACCGTCGAAGGCGACCTTCGCTCCGTTCGCCGAGTCATCGATCGAAGCGATGTCGATGTGCAGCTCTAAATTGCATGGATCGCCATCTGCGTCGAGCACAACCGAGCGCCACGTGCAGACGGCGTACCCCGCCTGGGAGCCGTTTGCCTTGTTCGAACGATTGATATCCACGACTATCGAGCCGTCCGTATTACGACGAAGGCATCCCGAGGTCGAGATTGCGGCCTGTGCGATCGAAAAACGCTTGTACGTAATGGCGCTCGACGGATTTGGTGCGGAACTTAGGGCTGCTGGTAAGGAGTCTGCCATGACGGGAGTCGCCCAAGCGGCGACAGGCGTTCCGGTTGCGAGCGCGCTGCAGAGTGCGACGACGGGCAAAAGGTTCTTCGATGCCATGGGGTCTCCTTAGCTAATTTAGTGCGGCCTGTCCGTGTTTTGTTTCTGGCTGCGTTTGATGTGCAGACCGAGGCCGGCGGTTCCCGCGCCTGCTGCTGTGGCGCCTGCTGCCAAGAGCCATCGTCTGTCGCCTGTCTGCGCCAACGGTTCCTCGCGGTCGCGGCGGTCGAGCTCCGAGAGGTCGACCGTCACTTGTGTGGCGGCCTGCGCCTGTTCTTGCTGGGCAAAGGCCATGGCTGGCCCAAACGCTAGGATGCTGACGGCGGCGGCCAGGGCGACGGCCTTATGCCGTGTGCGCACCGGGCTCGACCGTCCAGGTAATCGTTGCAACCTGATCGCCTTCGCCGGTTACGCGGAAGATGTCGCGCGTGACGCGGGCGACGTTTCCGCTTGTCTTGAGCTTAATTCTGTCTGTGCCGCCGGCAATGCCCTGGTAGCCCATGTCGAAGGCTGCATTCTTGGAAAGATCGAGGCCCGTCCCCTGCATTGCGGCGCTGGCGTTCTGGAGCGCGCCGTCGGGGCCGACCTTAAAGTCGATGGAGTTCTGCGCGGTTCCGGCCTTGGCGTCGGCAGCAATGGTCCAGGTGTTCATGGCGTCGATCTTCATGTTGGTGACATGGATGCCGTAGGCCGAATGATTGTCGATGGTGGTCGCGTCTTCTGAGGGGCCCTGAAGCGTGCCGTCGGCCTTGGCGACGAAGGGAATAACCGTCGGAACTTTGAACTCAACGTTGTCGATCTCGGTCCTGACCATTACTTTCGTGGTTCCAACGCGCCCGGCCGCCATAGCTGGCGTCGGGGCGGCGCCCATTGCGAGCGCGAGCGCGAGCCCTGCGCCCACGACGAGCGCTCTGGCTCCGTTCATGTTCCTGGTGATGTCCATGGTCGTTCCTTTCTATTCGCCGCGGGCCGTCCCCGCGATGATTGGACGAATGCTGGTGAATTGCGTGCGGTGCCGCGTCGGCCGGAAGGCTAGTTCTCGGCTTGCTCAACCCGCACCTTGACACGTGTCGGATTGCCGTGGCTGTCGAGGGTCTTGGCATCGAGTGCCTGGATCTCGATGTACGCCTCGCCTTCTTTGATGTCGCCGGCGGGGCACGTCTCGATTGTCTTGCCGGTCTCGACCACACCGGATTCGTACATGGTCTCGTCGTTTTGGATGACGCGGAATCGCTGGGGAAATTTATTGTCTTGGACGTTTTGCACGTTGACGCGCAGCTTGCCGTCCTCCTGCAGCTGAGCGACCGGCGCGACCGAAATCGTCATCATGTTGTCGCGGACGATAGCGTCGAGCTCATCTTGGATTTCCTGACGCGTTTTGCCCTCGGCCGTCGTAACCGAAGCGCCCGCCTCGGGTACGGGCTGCGACTGCCAAGCGTATAGTCCTACGGCGACAAGGGCGCAGACGATGGCCAAACAGGCAACGATGAGCTTCTTGCGACGACCCAGGCCTACAAAGTGGGGTGGCCTCTTCGCGCTCATGCGGCATCCTTGGCGGTATAGATGCGCGCAAAGGTGGACGGGTCCGCTCCAAAGAGCATGTGAAGCATCAGGCGGCGCGAGTAGACGAGCTCGTCGAAGTCGGGAGGGAGCTCGATGTCGTGGATATGCGCGATGTGGTGGGCGAGCGCCGAGAACGACTCGGGGTCGCAGATCACATCGGTGGTAACGTGGTAGACCGTCGTATCGGGGAATGCCTCTTCGTCGAAAGGCAGGAGATGGGGATCGTCGTCGACTTCGATGGCGATGCCGTACTGGGGCCAGTAATATGCCATGGGAACCTCCCTGCTTCTTGGGCCAAAACTTCTATCGGTTTTGGCTGTCGACGCCGACCGTATCAGCCGCTACTTGACCAATTTCTGACCAAATGCTTGACGGATTGGTGTCTCCGCAGGTAAAAGGCGGCAAAAAATACTCCAACTTTTTTCGAGCGACAATCGCGCGGTCGGCGACGGCGGGGCCATATGTGTCAAAAGCATCGTCTGCCGAGGAAATCCAGCCGCTCGCCGAATTGCACGAACGTAAAAATCGCCAATTATGGAGACGGTCTCGAACACGTCGACGAAACGATGCGGTAACATCTCCCTGCAAACACTGTAGTTAGCTAAAGGGGGAGTTCGCGTGTCTGCAACCATTAAACCCTTCACCGACGAGTTCGAAGAGTATGGTCGCGATGAGTCTCGCACATCGGGCGAGGCCTCGAGCATCTCGTTTCCGACGACGGAAGACGAGGTCCGCGCCATTTTGGGAAAGCTCCATGCCGAGTGTGTCCCGGTAACGGTTCAGGGCGCCCGAACCGGCCTTGCCGCCGGTGCCGTGCCCCACGGCGGGCATATCCTCAATACTTCCCGTATGAATCGCTACTTGGGCCTTCGCCGCGATGAACAAGGCCGCTTTCTACTGCGTGTGGAGCCGGGCGTTGTGCTCTCGGAGCTGCGCAAGCAGCTGAGCAAGAAGGTGCTGCCGATCGCTGGTTGGGACCAGGCATCGCTTGAGGCCTACGAGGAGTTCCAAGAGGCCCCGGAGCAGTTTTTTCCCACCGATCCCACCGAGGCGTCTGCCTGTCTGGGCGGCATGGCGGCATGCAACGCCTCCGGCGCCCGCAGCTACGCTTATGGCCCCATGCGCCCGCATATCACTGGACTCCACGTCGCGCTGGCTGATGGCGATTTGCTTGAGCTTCAGCGCGGCGAGGCTTTTGCCCGGGGCCGCCACTTATCGCTCGTGACGGCAGCGGGCCGTACACTCGAGCTCGATCTTCCCGGCTATACCATGCCCAAGACAAAAAATGCCTCGGGCTATTTCGTTGCGGACGAAATGGACGCCATCGACCTCTTTATCGGCGCTTGTGGCACGCTCGGCGTTATCACCGAGCTCGAGATTGCCCTGCAGGCGGCACCTGCGGTCGTTTGGGGCGTGAGCTGTTTCTTTGACAGCGAAGACAAGGCCGTGTCCTTCACCGATTCCGTGCGCCCAGTCCTGTCCCATGCGGCTGCCATCGAGTACTTCGATGCTGGCGCCCTGGATATCCTGCGTCGTCAGCGTGAGCAGTCGACCGCGTTCGCCTCGCTGCCGGCGCTCGACAAAGAGGCCAAGGTCTGTGTCTACGTGGAGCTCGACTGCGACGACGAAGTTCAGGCGACTGAGGAGCTGTATCACTTGGGGTGGGTACTGGAGCTTGCGGGCGGCAGCGACGATGCGACATGGGTCGCGCGCACCGAGGTCGATCGCGAGTGCCAGCGGTTCTTCCGCCATGCGGTCCCCGAGAGCGTCAATATGCTTATCGACGAGCGTCGCCGCACGGATCCCACCATCACCAAACTGGGTTCGGACATGTCGGTGCCCAATGCACGCCTTGCCGATGTCGTGGCCCTCTATCGCCGCACACTGGCCGAAAGTGGGCTTGAATCTGCTGCCTGGGGGCACATCGGTAACAACCATCTGCATGTGAACATCCTGCCGCGCGATGCGCAGGACTACCGTCGCGGTGGCGAGCTGTTTGCCCAGTGGGCTGCGGAGGTAACGGCTATGGGCGGTGCCGTTTCTGCCGAGCACGGCGTCGGCAAGATCAAGGCGGGCTTCTTAGAGACGATGTACGGTCACGAGGCCATGGTCGAGTCGGCGCGGCTCAAGCTCCAGCTCGATCCCGACGGGCAGCTGGGTCGCGGCAACCTGTTTTCGGAGAAGCTCTTGGATGAGCTCGTCCAGAAAGGGGGCGCGTGAAGATGAGCGATTTCCATATGGTGGTGTGCGTCAAGGCCGTGCCGGGCAGCACCGAGGTCAAGATGGACCCCAAGACCAATACCATCGTGCGCGATGGCAAGCAGACGGTCATTAATCCCTTTGATGCGAGCGCTTTGGAATGCGCGCTGGCGCTGAAAGACGACTTTATCGGCTTTGGCATGGACGTGCGCGTAACGGTGGTGTCGATGGGCATCCCCGCGACCGAGTTGCTGCTGCGCGACTGCATCGCTCGAGGTGCCGACGACGCGCTGCTGCTGACCGATCGCGCCTTTGCGGGTGCCGATACCCTGGCGACCACCTATGCTCTCAAATGCGGCATCGAGGCGCTCGACGAGGACTTCGACCTGCTCATCTGCGGCAAGATGGCGGTGGATGGCGATACGGCCCAGATTGGCCCCGAGCTTGCCGGTGCCTTTGAGATTCCCTGCGTGACCGACGTGAGCTGCGTGCAAAGCGCGGGCTTTACGACGTGTGGCTCGCTGGCGCTCGTTCACGGATGCGATGCCGGCGAGGAGACGGTCTATCTTGAGATGCCGTGTGCGATGACGACTGCCAAGGAGATTGGCCAGTTGCGTATGCCGAGTATTGCCGGTATTCGCGCGGCGGAGGAGGCGGACGTGTGCGTGGTCAGTGCCGCCGACGTGAACGCCGACCCCGCGCGTTGCGGTCTTGCCGGGTCGCCGACACAGGTCGTGCGCTCGTTTGTGCCCGACCGTGACCAAACGTGCGAGGACGTTGACGGAACGGCGTCCGAGCAGGCGGCAAAACTTGCCAAGATTATCGAGGGGATGGCATAGATGAGCGGACTGATTATCGATAGCGAAGCCTGTATCGGCTGCGGTCGCTGCGTTCACGCCTGTGCCTCGGGCGGCATCGTAGTGGAAGGCGAGCGACCCAGCCGATGCGCCCGCGTAACCGACGGCTGCATCCTATGCGGTGGGTGCGTCGACGCCTGCCCCGTCAACGCCATCTCGATT
>CABUUG010000053.1 GCA_902494605.1 uncultured Collinsella sp. | reverse complement strand
TGTTTCACATCGCGCCCCACAACGCTAGTCCAGCTTGGTGCCCGGTACTTGCGGTGCCTCTTTAAGCAACGCTTTGAGCTCGTTCAAAATGGAAACGGGCTGACAGTCGACGCCGTCCAGATGGAGCGTGGCCACGCGAATGGGCGGCTGATATTCAAGCGAGCCGATGAGCACGGGAGAACCCAGGAACCGTTCGATGTCGCTTGCGATCTCGTCGATCGCCTCGGGGCCGAGCTCATCGAAGAGTGCCACGAACATTGGTCCCGTCGAGCGGAACAGGCGACCCTTGCCGCGCGAGCAATCCATGAGACAGGCGGCGCTTTCGGCGAGCACACGGTCGCCCGCATCGAATCCAAAGCGGGCATTGACCTCGGCGATATCGTCAACCTTAATGGCAATAAAGCCTGCCTCGCGCGCCACGCGGCGCATCTCTCCAATAGCGTTGACCAGCGCGTGGGCATCGCCCAGGCCCGTTACCGAGTCGGTCGTATCTGCCAAGCTTCGGTTGATGATAATGCCCACATACATGCTGGGCTCGGTATCGGTGCCGTCCAAACGGTAGCCTGTGCAGCCGCAAAGCACGTATTTTCCGGTGGCGTCCATTACGCGATACTGCATGTAGTGGAAGTGCCACGTGCTGTTTATCACCATATCGAGCTCGGCGCGTACGTTGCCGCGGTCTTCGGGATGAACGCGGGCAAGCCACATGTCGAGTGAGTTAAAAGGGTGCTGGGAAGGCAGGTCAAAATCGCGCACGGCGTTGACCGACCATTGCGATTCGCCCGTATCGAGGTTAAGGATGAACGGATAGCGCGTCTCGGAGCTCATGGAGATCGCTTGGAACACCCGGTCGTTGCAGGGAAGCTGATCGACGATTGGGCGTTGCGGCGCGTCATTGTCTTTCGGTTGCTGCACACGATGCATAAGCTTATAGCGATACATCTTGCGATCGGCATCCATCGTCATCTGGCGACGCGTGTCGCCGGCAAGTGGGTCGACGCGCGAGCAGCCAAAACTAAAGCTGCCGATCATGGGCGCCTTGCCACCTGAGCTCGCTTCGATCAGTCCGGTACGTACCTGCTCCAAGCGCTGCTCGAGTTCAGTCTCGTTTGCGGAGAGCGAGATGAGCACAAACTCGTCTCCACCGATACGGAACAGCATCTCATCGTCCTCCATGGTTTCGGAGAGCGTGCGGCAGATGCTCAGAATATAGCGATTGCCTTCGGCGTGGCCAAACCTATCGTTGCAATGTTTGAGATGGTCGATGTCAATATAGGCGCAGGTGAAGGGGTCGCCTTTGTGCCAGAGTTGCTCGACGTGACGGTCGAATCCGTTGCGGTTGCCCAAGTTGGTGAGCGGATCGATATAGGCGTTGCACTCAAGCAGCTGGCGCTCTTGTTGCAGGATGGCATGCGTCTTTTGCAGTTGCTCGCCAACGGCGCGTAGCTCAGCAGGCAGCGCGGCAACATCGAGTTCGGCGGTCGAGATGCCATTCGCAAGTCGCTGAAGATAGACAATAATCGATTGCTCGCCCAGGCGATATGACTCGTTCATGATGGATAACCTCCTTGGGCGGAACAGTGGTTTGTATCATATCCCCAATTCGGTTTGAATTGGGGATATAAGTTAGCTAATGGAGGCAAATTCCCCCTCCGGCGGTGGCGTTTTGCGCGCGAGCGTATCAGTTGTTATTGCCACCATCGAGCAATGCCTCAAAATCCTTCGCCGGCATGGGACGGTAGTAGAGGAAGCCCTGAGCGTAGCGGGCGCCCATTTGTCGTAGCATGTTCGCCTGCTCATTCGTCTCGACGCCTTCGACCTCGACGGGCAGATGGAGTGACTGCGCCATTTCGAGCATCGATGAAATGATCTGCGCGCTGCGGCCTTGATCGCGGTCGGTGGGTACAAAGGCGCGGTCGAGCTTGATGACGTCGACGTTGACGTTCTTGAGCATCGCGAGCGTGGACTGACCGGTGCCAAAATCGTCCATATAGGTCGAGAAGCCGCGGGTGTGCAGGTCAGCCGTCAGTTTGTCCACGGCCTCGGACTCTCCCGTATAAGCCGTCTCGGTGATCTCGATACGCATGAGCTCGGGCGGTAGGTTGTATTGGGCGGCAAGCGCCCCCATATGTTTGGCAACGTCGCAGGCAAGGATATCCACGCGCGACACATTAAGCGAAATCGGAACCACACGAAGTCCTCGATCGATGCGCTCGCGCAGCCACGAGGCGACACCCTGCCAAATGTACTTGTTGAGCGTCACCGCAAAGCCGCTTTCCTCGAGTGCGGGGATAAACGTTGCGGGCGAAATGAGAGAGCCGTCCTTGTCAATCCAGCGGGTGAGTGCTTCGGCGCCAATAATCTCACCGGTTTCCATATCGACCTGGGACTGCAAGTGGTAGGTAATACGACCATCTGAGAGCGCGTACTGGAATTCGGTCAGCGTGCGGTGGAACGCGACTTCGCGCTCGTACTCCGCGGGGCAAAAAATGGCAATACGCTCCTTAAAGTCGTTTTTTGCGCGTCGATTGGTAAACATGGCCTTTGCCTGCGCATCGATGGTGATCTCCTCATTGGAGTCGATGGGGTAAACGCCCATGGACGGCCAAAAACCTACGCCGTCGTCGTGCTTGGCTACAGCCTCGCGCACGCGGTTGTAGATTTGATGGACGGTGATGTGCTTAAAGGGGATGAGTACGCAAAAGTCATCTTGGCCCCAGTACCCTGCGACGCCCATATCGGCATTCTCGATGTCCTTGAGGACCGTGCCCACATCGGCGAGTACGCGGTCGCCCTCGGCCTGGCCGTGCCATTCATTAAACAGGCGCATGTGGCCCATGTCGACCGTGGCGATGCACCAGGCGCCGTCGCGCCTTGCCTCGAGAAATGCGTTGGCGCGCCGCATAAACTCGCTGGGTCGATAGAGGCCCGTGAGCGAGTCGATGCGTTCGGCGATGGCGCTTTTGCGCTCCGCCTCGGGTATGGGGAGGCTGTCGTTGGGAACAAGCCCGCCGGCCGTGCGAAGGCGACGGTCGAGTTCGCCTAAAACGGCGGTCGCTTGATGGGTTAAGTGTTCGTAAAAGGCCGGGACGACAAGACAGACGGGAGTAATGGTGTCGCCCGCGATTTGCACAGGAGCGAAAACGGCCTCTTTAAGGTGGCGGGTCAGTTGCTCGAATGCCTCGTGGTCCAGGTCGTTGCTGAGCACGACGAACTGGACGCTACGTGAACGGTAGACCCTGCTCCTGCCGCGGGTGATCGACAGCATGCGGCCTGCGTATTCGGCGAGCATGTTGTCGACAGCCTCGGCTCCGTAGAGCTCGTTGAGCTTTGTCGTGCCACGAACGCGCACCGCTATAAGGCCCGTCTCGCAACGGTCGCAACGACAGGCGTCGATGGCATTGACCAACATGCGCTGCGTTCCGAGGCCTGTGGCGGCGTCGACGGTTTCGGCAAGTGAGTGGTTGACGAGCTCGCCGACATAGAGCGAGGGGACATTTCCGTCGCCGTCGATACGAAACCCGCGAGCACGGCAAAGGACGTAGTCGCCGACGGCGTTGCGCACACGATACTGCATGACGCGACGGTGCTTGGTGCCGTTGTAGACTTGGTCGATGTCGTTGATGCAGGCCTCAAGGTCGTCGGGATGGACGCGCGTTTTCCAGTAATCGCGACAGTTGTCTATGTGCTCCGAGGGAAGGCCAAGATCGCGCAAGGCACCTTGTGACCAAAGGGTGCGATGTTTGTCCAAGTTCTCGATAAAGAAATAACGGCCCTCGTTGAGCATCGAAAAGGCGTCAAAAATTCGATCGCTTATTTCGAAGTCGTCGGCGTGAACTTGCGTGATATTGCGTCGATCGAGGTGCATGGCATGACGTAGCTTGTAGTCGTACATGCGATGGTCGGCATCGAGCGTCATGCGATTGGAAGCTTCGCCCAGGGCGGGGTCGGCATGTGACACTCCGTAGCTAAACGAGTGGGGCATCTCGGAATCGTTGTTTTTGAGCAGAACCGTTCGGCAGTGTTTCAGACGTTCGGCGAGGTCGTCCTCGGTTGCAATCGTAGATAGGATGGCAAACTCGTCGCCGCCTATGCGAAACGCCGCTTCGCCCACCTTCATATACAGCTTAAGATAGAGACTTACCTGCAAGATATAGCGGTTGCCCTCGTCATGCCCAAAGACGTCGTTGCAGTGCTTGAGATTGTCGATATCGATGAACGCCATGGTAACGGGGGCGTCCTGCTCCCAGAGCTCCTCGAGGGAACGGGCAAAGCCGCCACGGTTGCCAAGCCCGGTAAGCTGGTCGGTAAAGGCAGTCCTGATCAGATCCTCCTGCCGTTCGAGAAGGTCGCGGACGGTCTTTTCGAGCGTTTCGGTGTAATTGCTGACAGTTTCCATGTTCTAAGCGACTTTCTGAGGTCGGGGCGGATTGCGTCGGGCGAGCTCGTTGTGTACACGCGTCGTTGCTCAGCGCTTTGCATGTATCCAGGCCCCCGCCTTGCCGCGTTGTTGAGTTAATTTGTCGGCTAATGTTCGCTGTTGATAACAGCTGAGTAGTGTAAACAATAGTGCACAATTATATATGGGTGCACATGCTGTGGGCGGCTATTATTCGACAAGCGGTAGCGCGACGATGCGATGTTCGATAAAAATGCGACTGGGACGATATATGTTGACGGGTATACTTGTCCCGTTTTAAAACGCAGGAACGGAGATGGTCGCATGGCACAGTCAAATATGACGCGCACGGTGGGGCTGGCGCTCGAGGGAGGCGGCTACCGCGGTATGTATACGGCGGGCGTGCTCGACGTTTGGATGGAGCACGGTTTGACCTGCGACCATATGGTGGGCGTCTCGGCGGGCGCGGCGTTTGGCTACAACTTTAAATCGCGCCAGATCGGCCGCGCCATTCGCTATAACAAGGCCTATTGCGCCGACAAGCGCTATGCAAGCGTGACCAGCTGGCTGCGAACCGGCGATATGTACAATGCCGACTTTGCTTATCACGAGGTGCCTATCGAGCGCGATCCTATCGACTTGGAGGCGTATCGCACCTGTCCCATGCGATTTACGTGCGTGTGTACCGATATCGAGACGGGCAAGGCCGTCTATCACGATCTGCCGTATGGCGACGAGCGCGATATCGAGTGGATTCGGGCGTCGTCGGCAATTCCCGTGGCGACGCGTCCCGTTGCTATTGACGGGCATAAGTATCTGGATGGTGGCGTGGCTGATTCCATTCCCAGCGCGTGGCTGTTTGCGCAGGGGTATGACCGCAATATCGTGGTACTCACGCAGCCGGCGGGCTTTGTGAAGCAGCCCAACAGCGTGATGCCCATGCTGCGGCGCGTGTTCCGTCACTATCCGGAGTTTGTCGCAGCGCTTGAGCACCGGCATGAGGTCTACAATGCCACGCTCGATGACCTGGCACGTCGCGAGGCTGCCGGCGAGATCTTTGTGGTGCGTCCGAGCGAATCGGTGAAGGTGCCGTCGCTGTGTCGCGAGCCCGATGAACTTGAGCGCATCTACCAGATCGGTCGCCGCGATGCGGAGGCGACCTTGCCGGCACTGGAGGCATATCTGGCAGAGTAGGGCAAACTGCCGCGTGCTCAGCGGAAAGCGCATCCCAGAATGGACGTCCAAACTGGGATGCGTTTTCCATTGCTGAAGTTATGGGGCCGCGGAGCAACTGCTCGGCTTATGCCTATGCCTGCTGCCAGGTGTCTACGAGCTCCTTGGCCGCGGCGTAGGGGTCATCGGCGCTGCAGACGGCACTCACCACAAAGAAGCCGTCGACGCCGGTAGCCTTGAGTTGCGGAAGGTCGGCCGTCTTGACGCCGCCGCCCACCACGATGGGCACGGGGCTTGCCGCATGGAGCGCGGCCAGGTCCTCAAAGCTCTTGGTGATGATAGAGCCGTCGGCCGCGCGTCCGCAGTCGCGCTTGGTCTCGGTCTCGTGGAGTGGGCCGATGCCCAGGTAGTCGACCAAACTCATATCGGCGGTCTTGACGTACTCGAGCATCTCCTCGCAACGGGCCGAAAGGCCCACGATGGCGTCGGGGCCCAGCAACTTGCGACAGACCTCGACGGGAATATCGCTTTGGCCCACGTGCACACCGTCGACAGCAATACCCTGCTCGCGCGCGGCAAGCACACAGTCCAGACGGTCGTCGATCAGCAAGGCGACCTGACCGGTCTTGCCGGCCTGAGCGATTGCCTGCGCGGCGTCGCCGGTCAGCGCAATGATCTCGCGGGCGCTTGCCACCTTGGAGCGCACCTGGATGCAGGTAAAGCCGGCGTCGAGCGCCTGGGCCACCACATCGCCCACGGGGCGCCCGAGCGTGTTTTCGGGGCCGAGTACCAGATAGGCCGAGATATCAAGGTTGTCGCGGATGCTCATCGTGCTTCCTCCTGCTTTTTGATCTGTGCTTCCATGCGCTCGAGTTTGCCGGTCATGGTGTCGGTAAATCCGGGTCGAATATCGGCTTTGAGCACGACTTCGGTGCGGATGCCCTTGCTCGCCAACACAAAGGTTGCGTCGCGCACGACCTGCATGACCTCGTCCCAGTCGCCCTCGATCTCGGTGAACATGGAGGTGGTGCGGTTGGGCAGGCCGCTCTCGCGAATGACACGCACGACCTCGGCGACCTCGGCGGATAGCTCATCGCCGGTGCCGCACGGGGCGATGGCCACGGCGACGAGCGTGTTCATGCCGGCATTGGTTGCGGGCTCGGACATGGCTTATGCCTCCTCGAGCTCGAGTCGGTTATCGGCGATGTCTTGGGCGGTTGCGCGGTAGAGCTCGTCGATAAAGGCGACCTTAAAGCTTGCCGGGGCGTCGGCGACAGCGGCGGCACGCGTGCCGGCCACGTTGTAGACGGCGGTGCCGCAGACGGCTGCCGTAAACGGGTCGGCGGCGCAGGCATACACGGCCAGCACGCCGCCCTGCGAGCAGCCGCAGCCGGTGATCTTGGACATGAGCGGGCTGCCGCCGTGAGACTTGGCCACCGTCGTGCCGTCGGTGATTAGGTCGACTTCGCCCGAGACCACAACGGCGCCACCGGTGTGGCGAGCGAGCGCCACGGCGGCATCGCGGGCGGCGTCGACCGTGTCGGTGGTATCGACACCACGCACGCGGCTCAGATCAGCCGCCTCGCCCTCAAGACCCCACAGGCCGGCGAGTGCGATAATCTCGGAGGCGTTGCCGCGCACGATGGCGGGCTTGTACTGCTTGAGCTCGTTTACCAGCTGGGTGCGCAGGCTGCCGATACCCAGGCCCACCGGATCGAGCACCCAGGGCTTGCCGGCGTCGTGTGCCGCCTTCGCCGCGCGGGGAATCGTCTGCTCGTAGATAGGGAAGAGCGTGCCCATGTTGAGATAGATGGCGCCGCCGCCGGCAACGAGCGCTTCGCCCTCGTCGGGCAGATAGACCATGGCGGCCGATCCGCCCACGGCGAGCTGTGCGTTGGCGACAAAGTCGATCGTCACCGTGTTGGTGATGGAGCCGGCCATCGGATTGGTGGCGCGAATTTCCTCTACGGCCTTGACCATATGTTGCTTAAGCTGTTCCGAATCAATCACTGCACATGCCTCCTTGGCATAGAAAAGGGGCGCTGTGCATAGACAGCGCCCCTGTAAAGGCGGCATGCTCCCTACGCCAGCATTAACTGACAGGTTCAAAGGATTGGGCCCCATGCCCTCTCAGCCTTGTGGTTTGCACCGCCGGCACTCCCGCATCGAATCTGTTGTTCCCTATACTAGCGCACCTGCCAAAAAGGGACAGGTTTATTTTGGCAGGTGGCAACAGGGGCGCTGTATTTTCCCAGATAAAACCTGCCAAAATAAACCTGTCCCTTATTGGTAGGTCGTTACAATGGTTACGGTGAAAATGACGGGGGGGCTCTATGATCAAACTTGTGCTGACCGATATGGACGATACACTGATTCCAGCCGGGCATGACGGCGCCAGCGACTACGCCATTGAGGGTGTTCATGCCATGCAGGCGGCGGGTCTGCACTTTGGGCCGGTTTCGGGTCGTCAGCCGTCCGCGATGGGCTGGATGTTCAAAAACCGTTCCGAGTGTTTTTCGACCGGTGCGTTCTGTAACGGCCAGGTGATGTTTGTCGACGGCGAAGTAGTCGCTTCGCGCGCAATCGACAACGATGCTCTGATGCGTTTGGCTGACTATCTGGAGCAAGAGACCGACGATACATTTCTAAAAGTCTACAGCCTGGGCGATGACTTTTGGGGCAACGATGCCTATTGCGTGACGAGCAATCCCGAGCGTGTGCGTCGCGCTATGGAGTCGGGCGGCAATGCGTGGCTCAAAGGCGAAGAGGCCCCGTGTCGTCCCGTCGTCGATGGCGCGCCGGTGTTTAAGGCGAATATCTGGAGTGCCCGTTCGCGTGAGGAGCTCGCGGAGCTATGCGAGCGCGTTGCCGTTGAGGTGCCGGAACTCTCGCTTGTGTTTCCCAACAATCGAGTGCGCCTGTTCGACATCCTTCCGGATGGTTGGGACAAGGGCTGCGCTGCGCTGGAGCTGGCGCGCGCCTTGGGCCTGACGCCCGACGAGGTGGCCGTATTTGGCGATTCCGATAACGATCTGCCCATGATCGATGCCGTTCCCAACTCCGTTGCAGTCGCCAATGCCAACGAGGCCGTCACGGCTGCCGCACGCTGGCATATTGGCGCTGCGGCAGATGATGCGGTTGCCGGGGCTCTGCATCAGATTGCCGCCTGCGCCGCGACGGGGGAGATGCCGTCGTTTATGAGCCAAATGGACACGGCGGGTTTTGACGTCACGAACGTCTAGGGAGAAAGCCATGAAGCTCCAGCAACTCAGATATGTCGTCAAAGTTGCCGAATGCGGCAGCATCACCGAGGCCTCGCGCCGGCTCTTTGTGTCGCAGCCTTCGATTACCGCGTCGATCCGCGATCTCGAAAACGAGATGGGTGTGCATATCTTTGAGCGCACCAACAAGGGTGTCATTGTGTCCGAGGAAGGCGAGACCTTCTTGGGGTACGCGCGCCAGGTGCTCGACCAGGCCGACCTGCTCGAGGGCAAGTACAAAGGTACGTCCGAGCAGGTGCCGCACTTTAGTGTGAGCTGCCAGCATTATTCCTTTGCCGTTAATGCGTTTGTCGATGTGATCCGCGAGTTCGATGCCGCGCGCTACGACTTTACCCTGCGCGAGGAGCAGACCCACGAGATTATCGAGGATGTCGCGCATATGAAAAGCGAGCTGGGCATCCTGTATCTGTCGGAGCACAATCGCGAGGTCATCGAGCGCATGCTGGTGGCCAACGAGCTCGTGTTCGAAGGGCTCTTCTGCGCCACGCCGCATGTCTTCGTCTGCGCCGACCATCCGCTGGCGGGCCGCTCCAGCGTGACGCTCGAGGATCTGGAAGACTACCCGTTCCTGTCCTACGAGCAGGGCAGCTATAACTCGTTTTATTATTCCGAGGAGCTGACCTCGACCTTTGAGCGTCGCAAGAATATCCGCGTGCGTGACCGTGCGACGCTGTTCAATTTGGCCATGGGCCTCAACGGCTACACGGTATGCTCGGGCGTGATCAGCCACGAGCTCAACGGCCCCGGCATTATCTCGATTCCGCTCGACGTGGACGAGTACATGGAGATCGGCATTATTACGCGCAAGAACACGACGCTCACGCGCTACGGTCGGGCCTATATCGACGCGATTCGTCAGCATATCTAGGCTGCTGTGCTCCGCACGGTTCAAGTCTCTTTATGACAGTCCAGACTGATATAGGAAGCATCTATATCAAACTGTTATAAACGTATATTTTACGATGGCCATATGAGCGCTCATACTCTGTCCCAGTAAAGCAACCAATGCAAAGGGAGATATCTATGAGCACTTCGATTCAACCGAACGCGCCGTTTCGCGCCGATATCGTCGGCAGTTTTCTTCGTCCGCAGGCTGTAAAGGATGCCCGTGCCGCCTATGTCGCGGGTAAACTTGACGCTTCCGGCCTTAAGGCCGTCGAGGACGAGGCCATCCGCGACTTAGTGGCCAAGCAGAAGGCTGCCGGCCTGCAGGTGATTACCGATGGCGAGTTTCGCCGCAGCTACTGGCACCTCGATTTTATGTGGGGACTCAACGGCATTGAGCGCCGCGCCTCGCGCACGGGCTACATGTTTCACGATGAGGAGACTACCGCCGACACCGCCGTGGTAACCGGTCCCATTAGCGGCAAGAACCATCCGTTCGTCGAGCACTTCAAATTTGTCAAGTCGCTCGAGGGTGAGGGCCAGATCGCGCGCCAGACCATTCCGGCGCCGATCCAGACGTTCTCCGAAGTCACACTCGACCGCTGTGATGGCCAGCAGGAGAGCCTGCGTGCCGTCTATAAGACCGACGAAGAGCTCGCCGATGCCATTGCCGCAGCATACCGCACCGTGATTGCCGACCTGTATGCCGCGGGCTGCCGCAACATCCAATTTGATGACTGCACCTGGGGCATCTATTGCGATACCGACTTTGTGTCCAAGACCGGCATGAGTCCGGTTGACCTGCAAAAGGTGAGCGAGCTGGGCGTGGCGCTCAACAATGCTGCCATCGCGGGCAAGCCCGACGATCTGGTTATCAACACGCACGTGTGCCGCGGCAACTATCACTCCACGTATGCCTTCGAGGGTGGTTACGATCCCATTGCACCGTACCTGTTTGCGCACGAGGATGTCGACGCGTTCTACCTTGAGTTCGATACGCCGCGCGCCGGTGGCTTTGAGCCGCTCAAGTATGTTGCTCCCGGCAAGAAGGTCGTGCTGGGCCTGGTGACCACCAAGGCCGCTGAGCTCGAGGACGAGGATGCCATCGTCGAACGTATCCACGAGGCCGCAAAGTATGTGCCGCTCGAGAACCTGTACCTGTCGCCCCAGTGCGGCTTTGCCAGTTGTGAGATTGGCAACAAACTGACCGAGGACGAACAGTGGGCAAAGATCGCGCTGGTCAAGCGCATTTCCGAGCGCGTTTGGAAGTAACGCTACCGTTTGCAGGTGACGGCGCGTGCGAGACATGGCGTATCACGTACAATGGTTCGGATCGTATCGTTCGGGCAGGTTATCCGATATGCCTGATCGCCCTTCCATCATGAAAGGACTTCCATGTCCCAATCCTCGACGCCCGCCGTATCTAAACTCGAGGAGACTGTCGAATAGTAGCTGCGTTCAGCCAAATTAAAAATGGCGTCCATGCGTATGTACGCGTGGACGCCATTTTTAATGCGTCAGTATCCAGTGGATGCCGCGCGCCATGCGCAGGTCAGTTTGGGCAAAATGATTGCCGGGGTTGAGCTCCAGCGTTGTTGGAATGCCGCGCTCGACGAG
>CABUUG010000052.1 GCA_902494605.1 uncultured Collinsella sp. | reverse complement strand
TGGTAGGCGTAGGGGGAGGTGCGGGGCTTGTAGGCGCCACCGCGCAGCATCGTGGCGCCGGCGGCCTTTACGCGGCGTGCGATGCGGATGAGGTTCTCGCCCTCGACGGAGCAGGGACCGGCGATGACCTGGAACTGGTCGCCGCCGATCTTGACGCCGTGACCGCAGTCGATGACGGAGTCCTCGGGGTGGAACTTGCGGTTGGCGCGCTTGAACGGCTCGGAGACGCGCTGCACGCGCTCGACGACATCCATGGACTCGAGCAGGAACGGGTCGATCTTGGTCGTATCGCCCACCAGGCCGATAATCGTCTCGTTCTCGCCGCGCGAGACGTCGGTCTTCAGGCCTTTTTTCTCAATCCAGCTGACGATATGGCTGACGGCCTCGTCGCTGGCGCTCTGCTTTAGAATTGCAATCATGGTGTGCCTCTCACCTCGATGGATAACTTTTGCAAAAACGGCCCGCATTGCGAGCCGTGAATATATGGTGCATGAGAGTTTATACTATCCGACTCGCTTTTGCCTTCTAAAGTGGGCCGTTGCGCCGCGTCTTCCTCGGAATTGCAAAGCTTTTTCTTTTATTTTGATAGCCCGTGGCGCACTTGGGTATAATGCCAAACGTTGGCCCTATTAGCTCAGGGGATTAGAGCGTCTGCCTCCGGAGCAGAAGGCCGTTGGTTCGAATCCAACATGGGGCACCATCGAACGTAAGACCGTCCGAACCTCGCATGGTCCGGGCGGTTTTTCTTATACCGACGCGACGTGATGGGACGTGGTATGGCAGCAACGGATATCGAGCGCGGACTCTCGACCGCCGAGGTCGAGGAGCGCATCGCCGCCGGTAAGATCAACCGCAACATGGAGCTCAAGACCAAGTCGGTCAAAGAGCTCATCATCGAGAACCTCTGCACGCTGTTCAATTTGATCAACGTGATCTTGGCGTTCCTGGTCATTTTGACCGGTTCGTTTAAGAATCTGACGTTCCTGTTCGTGGTGTTCCTCAATACCGCCATTGGCGTCATTCAGTCCATGCGTTCCAAGAAGATGGTTGATAAGCTCACGCTGCTGACCTCCAAGAAGGCCATCGCGGTGCGCGACGGCGCCGAGGTGGAGCTCGACTTGGACCAGATCGTGCTCGACGACATCATTCGCTTGGGGCGCGGCGACCAGATTCCCGCCGACGCCGTGGTGGTTTTGGGCGAGGCACTCGTGAACGAGAGCCTGCTGACGGGCGAGAGCGACCTTATTAAGAAACAGCCCGGTTCCGAGCTCATGAGCGGTAGCTTTATCGACTCGGGCCTGCTGCGCGCCCGCGTGATTCATGTCGGCGCCGACAACTACGTGGCCAAAATTAATAACGAGGCCAAGTACGTCAAAAAGGTCAATTCCGAGATCATGAACGCGCTTAACGCCATCGTGCGCTTTGCGAGCATCATCATGATCCCGCTCGGTTTGGCGTTGTTTGCCTCGAGTGTGAGCGAGCTGTGGGATGCCGCGGGAACCCCGGGCGATAGCGCGCTTTCGTGGTGTTTCTCCGAGCTGTTGGCTGGTCATGTGCCTTCGTCGGCGCTGCTGTCCACGGTGGGCGCCCTGCTGGGCATGATCCCGCAAGGCCTGGTGCTGCTGACCTCGTCGGTGCTCGCCATCGCCACGGTGCGCCTGGCCCGCCGCAAGGTGCTGGCGCAGCAGCTCTACTGCATCGAGACGCTCGCTCGCGTCGACGTGCTGTGCCTGGACAAGACGGGCACCATCACGTCGGGCCGCATGGAGGTCGAGGGCACGTATCCGCTGCCGGTTGAGGGCGTGAGCCTAGGCGCCGGCTCGGACGAGGCGGCCGTTCCCGTCGATACCACGGTGCTCGATTTTGCGCTGGCTAACGTCGCGCGTGCGACTTCGGCCGATGCCAACGAGACCTGCCAGGCGCTGCTCAACTATTACGCCGATCGCCCGGTCGAGGTGTCTGAGCCGCTGTCGGTCATTCCGTTCTCGTCGTCTAAAAAATGGAGTGGTGCTTCGTTTGCGCAGGGCTCCTATGTGATGGGCGCCGCGCAGTTTGTGCTCTCTGATCGTGCGTTTGCCCAGGTCGAGAATCGGGTGGCCGAGCTTGCCGATACCTGCCGCGTGCTCGTGGTGGCGCGCGTGGACGGCTTTACGCCCGATGGCGATATGGTGGGCGAGGCCGAGCCCGTGGGCTTTGTGACCATCCGCGACGAGATCCGTACCTCGGCGGCCGAGACCATCGGCTACTTTAACGAGCAGGGCGTGACCCTCAACGTGATCAGTGGCGACGACCCGCGTACGGTGTCGTCGATCGCGCGCGTGGTGGGCGTGCCGGGGGCGGACGCTTATGTGGACGCCACGACGCTCGATACGCCGGCCAAGCTCGATGCCGCAGTGGACCGCTACCATGTCTTTGGTCGTGTGACCCCGCAGCAGAAGCGCGAGCTCGTGCAGGCGCTCAAGCGCCGAGAGCACACCGTGGCCATGACGGGCGACGGCGTCAACGACGTGCTGGCGCTTAAGGAGGCCGACTGCTCCGTGGCCATGGCGGCCGGCTCCGATGCCGCGCGCAACGTGGCCGAGATCGTACTCGTCGACAACGATTTTGCCTCGATGCCCGCCGTGGTGGCCGAGGGCCGTCGCTCCATCAACAACCTGCAGCGTTCGGCGTCGCTGTTCCTGACCAAGACGCTGTTCTCGATGGGCCTGGCGGCGCTGTGCATCGCGCTGCCGCCGTACCCCTTCGAGCCCATCCAGATGACGCTCATCAACTTCTTCTGCATCGGCGCGCCGGGCTTTGTGTTGGGCCTGGAGCCCAACAATGCTCGCGTGAAGGGTGCGTTTTTGACCAACGTGCTCAAGCGTGCACTGCCAGCGTCGATTGCGGTCATTTTGGCTGCGGCGCTTGATATCTTTGTGGCGCGCGTGTTTGGCTTTAGCCAGCTCACGCTGTCTACGATGTGCCTGCTTACGTCGTGCGCGGCGAGCGTCAGCCTGATCTGGCGGATCTCGCAGCCGCTCACGCCCTTACGTGTGGTGCTCTTTGTGTTTGTAGTCGCCGGCATCTTGGTGGGCGTTATCGGGTTCCCGGGGCTGCTGTCCATCGCCAACCTGTCGATGGGTCAGATGGTTATCTTGGCTGTCATCGTGGTCTTTACCTGCTCGGTGTTCTTTAAGCTCGCCACGATGATGGATTCGCTCAAGCCGCGTCGTCGTCATGCCGCAACTGGTTTTGGCCGCGGTGTGCGCGTCCGCCTGGGTCGCGGTGGCGGCAAGGTGAGCTCGACGGGCTCGACGGCCGAACGTTTTGCCAAGCGCGTCGCCGCCGACATGGCGCAGCGCCGCGAAGATCGCACCGCTCGCGAGGCCGAGGCCCGCGCACTCGAGGGCGTGGCCCAGGCCCAGCCCAAGAAAAAGAAGAGTACCGGAGCCAAGCGCTCTCGCGTGACCAAGTCCGCCCAAGGCATCAAAGTCTCGATGCCAAGCAAAAAGAAGAAGTAGCTACGCGCCCTGGCGATGTTGAATTGGTGCCTTGTTCCTGTGGGGCCGTGGCGATGTTATGCTCTAACCTCGATTGTTTGAATTGCTTCGAAAAGAGGATGCCGTGATCTGCCCGCATTGCCTTAAGACTATCGAGGACGGCGCCTCGTTCTGCCCCTACTGCAACGCCTATGTGGGTCCGGGCGATGGCCCCGAGCACACCGAGTTCGTGTTCTGTGAGGGCTGCGGTGCCCGTCTTTCTCCGCATGATCGTACGTGCCCCAAATGCGGACGCCCCGCTCCGGGCATCCTCTCCGAGGACGCGGCCGCATCCGACCTGGCAGCGGGCCGCACGGCGGGCTTTCCGCGCCTAACGCAAGAGCAGATCGATACCGAGGTGCCGCATGCGCCCGCCTCTGCCGCTGCGGTGCTTTCGGACGCCGCCGATCCTAACGAGACTTGCGTGCTGCCGGCTTTCGATAAGGATTTCGGTATCCCCAAGGTCGATATTCCCACGCCGGTTTCCCTGCACGACGATGCTCAAAAACCCAAGCGCAAGGTGCATCCCGACGAGGACGCCTATCACAAGCACAAGCGTCATATCCCCAAGCCGCTCATCGTCATCGTGGTCCTTGCAGTCGTTTGCGGTGGTGCCTATTGGTTCGTGACGACCGATCCCATGGGTGTCATGCCTGGCTTCTATGACCAGTTTGGCCAGGCCGCGCAGACGACCTTCCCCACGCGCCAAAAGGGCGAGGCGAATGAGGACGATACCAAGCAGGACGATTCTGCCGAGGTGGTCCAGGAAGAAACCGTGCTCACCGATGATCAGCTCTATACCAGGCTCGACGGTCTGTATCAGACCATCGTGTCCTACGGTGACGAGGACCAGATCGGCGAGGTCATCGATTCCTTTAACAACGGCTATCTCCGATCGCCGCTGTCCACCCGTCAGGAGCTGTCGCAGAGTGCCTACGCCCTGCGCGACCAGATCAAAAAGACGCAAGATGAGCTCAGCAACCTTAAGTATCAGGACGATACGGTCTATGCGGATGACATCGCCCACTTAAAGCAGCTTGCCGAGTGGATGTTCGAGCGTGTCGACGTGATCTGCCAGAGTTGGGACATCTCGCTGGCCATTCCCGATGGCGAGTCGATGAGTTCCCACCAAAGCGAGATCCTGGCGCCCATCGCGCAGGGCGGCAACAGCGCGCTGAACCAGTACGACGCCAATGTGGGTTCCTGGAAGCCGCAGCAGCGTTCCTAAAATTAGTTCGCCATAGTCGGCATAACCTACGTGCGCAATTGATGTAAGCGCATGCTTATTGCTACAATTCGTACAAATATGCTTTAAACGCACGAGGAAGGAACCACATGTTTGGTTTTAAGAAAGAGCTCTACACGCCCGAGTATCAGCTTGCCGGCGACGAGTGCGCCGTTATCGAGACGTCGAAGGGTACCATCAAGGTCAAGTTTGACGGCGAGGGCGCTCCCATTCATGTCGCGAACTTCTGCGAGCTTTCCACGATGGGTTTCTATGATGGCCTTAAGTTCCATCGCTATGTGCCCGGCTTTGTCATTCAGGGCGGCGACCCCAATACCCGCGATATGTCCGGCGCCGACGTCGCTGCCGGTCTTGAGGGCCCCGACGGCATGCCCGGTACCGGTGGTCCCGGCTACTGCATCAAGGGCGAGTTTGCCACCAATCCGCGCAACAGCCATGTCGATGGTGCCCTTGCCATGGCACGCTCCATGGACCCCGATTCCGCGGGTTCGCAGTTCTACTTCTGCCTGGGTGCCCAGCATAACCTCGATTCCGGTTACACCGTCTTTGGTACCACGGTCGAGGGTCTCGATGTGATTTCGCAGCTGCGTGCCGGCGACGAGATCGTCCATGTCGAGATCGTTCACGAGTAAAGGGGACTTCCTTGAATAGCCAGCTGATCCAACAGGGCCGCGCCGCTTACCGCGCGGGTGATTTTTCCGCTGCAGCCCAGATGCTTGGGGCGGCAAAAACTCCCGATGAGATTATGGGCGAGGCCGATCACCTTCGTGGCAACGCCTTGATGCACCTGGGCATGTATGCCGAGGCCGCCGAGGCCTACGCCGCTGCCCTCAATGACGGCACCTACGGCAAGCGCGGCGCGCTGCTCACCAACCGCGGCAAGGCACTCGCCGCCGTGGGCGACTACACGACGGCCGCTCAGGCGTTCTCTGCTGCTACGCAGGATGCTTCCTATGCCACGCCGTTCAAGGCCTATCTGGGCCTGGGTAACGCGCTGTTCCAGTCGGGCGACTATGCCAACGCGGGTACTGCCTTCCGTCAGGCCGCCATCGACGGCGCCAATCCGGCTCCTGCCGCCGCACTCGGCGAGCTCGGTCGTTGCTTCATTAAGCTCGGCCGTCCGGCGGATGCCGTGGAGACCTACCGTACGGCTATCGACTTTGCCGGTCCCCGTGACGACACGCGCGCGCTCAACGCCGGCATGGGTCAGGCGCTTTCTGCCGCCGGCCGTCCCTCCGACGCACTCGACGCCTTTAACGCCGCTACTGCCGATGGCATCTACCAGCTCACCTCCGAGCAGGCCGACGAGCTTGCCCGCGTGCATGATTCGCTTGCCGCGCTGTCTGCCCAGACGGCTATGGCCACGGCTCCGGCGCGCGCGATGGACGCTCCTGCCGTCGATCCGCTCGATCCTACGGGCGCGACCGGCCAGTTTATGCCCGATCCCTCGGACACCGGTTTCTTTACGCTGTCCGAGTCCGAGATGGTCCAGCAGGACCGTCAGGATCGTAAGCAGGCCAAGGTCCGTCGTCGCCATCGCCACACGGGTCTCAAAGTCTTCATCGTGCTGCTTCTGCTCATTTTGATCGCCGCGGGCGGTCTGGGCTTTGCCTACACGCGCGGCTTCGGCTTCCCGTCCCAGGAGTCTGTCGTTACCGATCTGTTCCAGGCTGCCGGCGACGGTGACACCGCAAAGGCCGAGTCTTGCCTGGCCTCGAGCCTGTCCGAGGACGCCAAGTCGATGATCATCTCCTCGATTCCTCAGGGCGCCACCGTGTCCGTCGAGGGCATGGATCAGTCCATGACCGAGACGACCGCCAAGGTCAAGGCTTCGCTGTCCAAGGGCGGCGAGCAGGAGTACACCGTCAAATTCGTGCGCTCCGACAACCATATCGGCTGGGCCGTTTCCTCGCTCGATATGGATTTCTCGGCTGCTGACAACCAGTAGTGACCTTATGGGATTTAGCTTTGCCCGGCGCTTCACCGCAAGTGAGGTGCCGGGCTTGCGCTAGTATGATGAGCTAGTAGTTTTCCAGCAATCATCCAACACATCAGGAGTTGCGTTGTTTTCTTTGATGGATATGTTCTTCGGTAGCTATGCGGGCGATCTTGCCATCGACCTCGGCACCGCAAATACGCTTGTCTCCGTGCGCGGCAAGGGCATCGTCATTCGCGAGCCCTCCGTCGTCGCCATCGACAAGAACGACGAGCGCATCCTGGCGGTCGGTATCGAGGCAAAGCGCATGCTCGGCCGTACGCCCGGCAACATCGTGGCCGTTCGTCCCCTGAAGGACGGCGTCATCGCCGACTTCGATGTTACCGAGGCCATGCTTCGCTACTTTATTGACAAGGCTTCCGAGAAGCGCTATCCGTGGACCCCGCGTCCGCGCGTTGTCGTCTGCGTTCCTTCCGGCGTCACGTCGGTCGAGAAGCGAGCTGTCTTTGAGGCCACGATCCAGGCCGGTGCCCGCCAGGCCTATCTGATCGAAGAGCCTATGGCCGCCGCTATCGGCGCCGACCTGCCCGTCGAGGAGCCCACCGGCTCTATGGTCATCGATATCGGCGGCGGTACCACCGAGGTCGCCGTTATCGCCATGGGCGGCATCGTCGTCTCGCAGTCCATCCGTATTGCCGGTGACGAGTTCGACCAGGCTATCCTCACGCACGTTCGCGATGCCTACAACCTGGCCATCGGCGAGCGTACGGCAGAGGACATCAAGATCAAGGTCGGCTCCGCCGTGCCGCTCAAGGACGAGCTCGACGTCGAGGTCAACGGCCGCGACGTGATCACCGGTCTGCCCAAGACCGTGCGCATCGAGAGCGAGGAGATTCGTCGCGCGCTCAACAAGCCGCTCGACGAGATGGCCAAGGCCGTCAAGGACGCCCTCGATGCCACGCCTCCCGATCTCGCCTCGGACCTTATGTACTACGGCATTTTGCTGACCGGTGGCGGCGCGCTGCTGCGCGGTCTCGACGTGCGCCTGCGCGATGAGACCGGCGTTTCGGTCAACGTCAGCCCCACGGCGCTCGATAACGTCGTTAACGGCTGTGCCCGCGTGCTCGAGGCCAATGCGTTTGATGGCGGCTTCGTCCAGACCAATGCTTAATTTCCAAAAGGTGGATTCCATTTGGCACGATCTTCGGGTTTCTCCACAAATCTGAATACCAAGCGACAATCAACGGGTATGCGCCCGTTGATTGTTTTCAGCCTGATTTCGGTGTTGCTGCTCACGTTTTACATCCGCGAGGGCGAGGCAGGACCGATTCATGCCGTGCGTTCGGGCGTAACGACGATTACCTCGCCGGTGCGCTTTGTGGGCTCGGCCGTGGCGGCTCCCTTCAATGCGATCGGCAACGTGTTCTCTAACCTTACGGCGTCGCAGGACACGCTTGACGAGCTTAAGAAGCAAAACGAGGAACTGACCTCTAAGGTTGCTGAGCTCTCCGAGGCTCAAAAGACCGCTGAGCGTCTGGAGGGGCTGGTCGGTCTGCAGTCGACCTACAACCTCAAATCGACCGCTGCTCGTATTGTCGGTGCCTCCGGCGATGCCTGGACCTCGACCGTTACCATCGACAAGGGCTCTGCCGACGGCCTTACCATCAACATGCCTGTGACGAGTTCTGCCGGTGTTATCGGCCAGATTATCGAAGTCTCGGCCAAGACGTCGACCGTGCGCTTGATTGGCGACGAGAGCTCCGGCGTGTCCGCCATGGTGCAGGACACGCGCGCCCAGGGCATGCTGCAGGGTCAGGCTGACGGCACGCTGCGTCTTGAGTACGTGAGCGTCGACTCCGACGTTAAGGTTGGCGACATTATCGTGACCTCGGGCATCGGTGGCGTGTTCCCCAAGGGTCTACCGCTCGGCACCGTTTCGTCGGTTGAGAAATCGGCAAACGACGTGTACTACACCATTGTGGTGCGCGCTCAGACCACGGCCGAGAACAACGAGGAAGTGCTGGTCATTACCTCGCTGACCGACGAACAGTCGGCCTCGGATGAGGATGTGAGCACGGCCAACAGCACGCCGCAGGGAACGTCGCGCGACGCTGCGACCAAGACGAAGGACGAGAGCTCGGATGACAGTTCCGACACGTCCGAAACGACCGATTCCGGCTCGAGCGAATAGGGGGCATGTCCATGGATCTACACGAGCAGGGGATGAGCTCCCGCACGTTTGTGATCGCCGCCATCGTGTGCGTGCTGCTGCAGGCAGGCCTGGCACCGCAGATCTCCATTGCGGGCGGTCGCGTCAACTTTATGATTATCCTGGTGTGCCTAAGCGTGTTCTCGGGCGACCCGACCCGTGCCGTCGTTTGCGGTTTTTGCAGCGGCTTGTTTTATGACCTGTCCGCTGCCGTGCCGGTGGGCGTTATGTCGCTCCTGCTGACCGTGGGTTCTTTTGCTCTGGTGCACAGCGCCGTCGGTCAGACGGGCGGTACCCCGAGTGCGCGCGGCGTCACTGTGGGCGCCTTCGCGCTCGTCATTAATGTGATCTACAGCATCATCTTGCTGTTTATGGGTTTGGAGACGAGCTTTGTCGTGGCGATCTTCGGCCATGCGCTGCCGTCCTCGATCCTGACGGGTCTGGTTGCCATTCCGTTTTTGATGTCCGGCGTCGTGCCGCAGTCCGGCTATGGATTCTCCGCACGTGGCGGACGCCAGACGGGCATGCGCTTTAAGCCCAAGACCCGCAAGCTCAAATAGGGGAGGCCCGTAGATGTCTTCCCAGTTGACGGTTATTATCGCCGGTATCGTGCTGGTTGTGGCCATCGTGGTCGCGCTGGTCATCATGCGTCGTGGCGATTCCCGTTTTACCTACGATACGCAGCATGGAACGGCCCCGCGCGCCACCGAGGGCGAGGGCAATACCGCGGCGACCGCCTTTAAGGGCCGCTTTTCCATCCTCACCACGGGTGTGGGCGCGATGTTTGCGGCGCTCGCCGTCAAGCTGTGGGGCATGCAGATGGTCTCGTCGGACTATTACGAGAAGCAGGCTAATAGCAATCAGACTCGCACCGTTACCACTCCCGCTGTGCGCGGCCGCATCCTCGACCGCAATGGCGTGGCGCTTGTCCAGAACCGTCCCTCACTTGCTGTCGTGGCCTACCGCGACCTTGCCGAGGATGAGGTTCTGGTTCGCCATCTTGCTAACGTGCTTGGAATGCCTTACGTGGCGGTCCTTCGCAATATTCAGGACAATACAGAGGGCGCCCAGAGCCTGCATACCATCGCGACGGACGTCCGTCGCTCCACGGTTGCCTATATTCAGGAGCATGCCGGCGAGTTCCCGGGCGTCAAGATTGCCGAGCGTACCGAGCGCCAGTATCCATATGGCGAGACGGCATGCCATATCTTGGGCTATACCGGCACCATTACCTCCGAGCAGCTCGAGGCTCAGAATAAGAAAACCTCTGGCGATGATGATGCTTCTGCTGGCAAGATCACGTACCAGTCGGGCGATATCGTGGGCCAGGCGGGCGTTGAGAGCTACTACGAAAACTTGCTGCAGGGTATTCGTGGCGAGCAGACCGTCAAGGTCGATGCCTCGGGCAATGTGACCGGTCAGGCCGGCGCCGTGCCCGCGAAGGCCGGCTCCGACATTAAGCTCACGCTCGACCTTAAGATTCAACAGGCCTGTGAGACGGCGCTGGCGAGCGCTATCGAGCTTGCCAAGACCACTGGCTACAGCTATGCCGGCAACGGCGCTGTAGTGTGTCTCGATCCCAACAATGGCGAGATCCTGGGCATGGCGAGCGAGCCCAAGTTCGATCCGTCCGTCTTTATCGGCGGCGTCTCAAATGACGTGTGGACCGAGCTCAATGATGACAAGGGTTCACACCCGCTGCTCAACCGCGCCATTAGCGGACAGTACATGTCGGCCTCGACCATCAAGCCGCTCTCGGCGCTGGCCGGTCTTGAGTTTGGAACCTACACGTCGGGGCAGACGACCAACTGCACGGGCTATTGGACGGGGCTGGGCAAGTCGTGGGGCAAGTACTGCTGGCTGCATTCCGGCCACGGCACCATGACGCTGCAGTCGGGTATCGCCAACTCGTGCGATCCCGTCTTCTACGACATGGGCAAGGCGTTCTTTTATGACGAGCAACATTCCGAGGGCCTGCAGGAGGTCTTTCGTCGCTGGGGCCTAGGTAAGACCTGCGGTATCGATCTGCCGAGTGAGGGTGCGGGCCGTATTCCCGATGCCGAGTGGAAAGAGTCGTACTTCACCGACGCCTCTGCCGAGGACCGCAAGTGGAATGCCGGCGATATGACCAACATCGCTATCGGCCAGGGCGACATCCTGGTGACGCCCCTGCAGATGGCGTGCGCCTATATGGGTCTTGCCAACGGCGGTAAACAGTACGTGCCTCACGTGTTTTTATCTGCCGTGTCGCGCGATGGCGACGGCGATGCCTATAAGTACAACGGCAAGGGCAAGAAGAAGCGCCTGGAGGCCAAGATCAACAGCGATTCGGATTTGGCTCTTGTTCGTAACGGTATGCACGACGTGATATACACGGCATCGACGTCCCTGGCGGCGCACTTTGGCACCCTGACGCCGCAGGTATACGGCAAGTCGGGCACGGGCGAGAAAAGCGGCGAGGACGAATACGCTTGGTTCTGCGCCTATGCACCGGCCGATGATCCCAAGTATGTCATCGCTACTGTCCTGGAGCAGGGCGGCGGCGGCTCGG
>CABUUG010000051.1 GCA_902494605.1 uncultured Collinsella sp. | reverse complement strand
TGTCACGAAAGAGGAGCGCCGCGTACTTCTGTACGCAAGCGACGGTTTGAGCGGCAGATTGCCCGGCAGGGGCTCGCGCAGCGTCGACTCGTTACGCGGTTTGGTAAAACCGCGTAACCTTGGCCCTATCCCAGAGTTAGTTTTGAGAGAAAAAGGGGAACTGCCTTGGATCCACCGGCGGGTGCGGCATCGGTCCGCCCTGGGGCCCACCTTGCGGGCCGCCCTGACCGCCCATCATCTTATCGATGGCGTCCTGAACCTCGCCCTCGATCTTTTTCATTCCCTCGTGCAAACGACGCTGACCGTCCTCGGAGCGCAGCTCCTCCATTTGCTCGGGCGAAATACCCAGTAGCTCGCCCAGCACGCCCATCATCTCGTTTCGCACGCGCTCGCTCGTATCCTCGTCAGCAAAACGGCGCACCTCGGCGCGCGCCAGCGAATCGACCGTCATACGCTCCTTGCCGTTAAGCCCCAGGTCGGACCACGCGAGCATATACGGCCAGGCACGCTCGGCAAACGAACGGGCCGAGACGATCGGCGCCATCGGCAACATGCGGCGGGCAGCCTCACCCTGTCGAACGAGCATCAGCAGCAGCGAGCAAGCCTCAGGCTTGCCAGCGGCCATCGGGATGTCGTCGAAAGCTCGATTGCGGTCCACGTGCGCCTCGAGCGCGCCATCGACCTCACCCGGCTCAAGCCCGCCGAGCAGCTGTGCCGCGCGGTCGAGCATATCGACCGGACCGTCGATCGTCGAGAGCGCTTGCGCCAGCACGCGCTCCATGCAATCCTCCACCGCGTTGAGCGTCACGAGCTCTTGGGGCACCACGGCAGACGTGCGGTTGCGCACACGTGCCACAAACTCAAGCGTCGACAGGTACACATCGCCAAAGGGCGCAAAGTCGCCCTGGTAGCCGCCGCAAAGCGCCGGCGCCGCCAGCGCATACTCGGTTTTGGACAGCGGGCTCAGCGCCATCGCACCCAGCTCGAGCGCCGTGTCCTCCAGCATGAGGCCCAGCGTGCGCGAGCGCAGACGCTCGGCATCGCCCGCCGACACGTCGCGATCGAGCACACGCGCCGCATCCGGTGCATCGCGCTCGACGGTGCGAATGTGCAAACGCTCGGCGATGGCACGGACGGCGGCACAGCGGGCAGCCTCGGCCTCCTCCTGCGCCGGCGTAAAGATACGGTTGCGCCCCAGCACCAGGCCAATTACGTTACGCGAACCCAGAGCGTCAACGGCCAGCGCCGCCAGCAGGGATGACGGCAGGTCACCCTCGAGTGCCACCACAGCACGCGACGCACCGTGGGCCCGAGCGTTGTCGCGCACGGCGAGCACCAGCGCCTGCCACAACCACTCCTCGGAACGGAACTCGGGCAGTTCGTGATCTTCCAGGGCATCGAGCATCACGCCGCGCTGAATCTCCTGAACCAGCAGGCTCTCCTCAAAACACGGCGCCTGGGCCACCACGCGACCGCAGTCGTCGAGCACAAACGAACCGCCGGTATACACCGACTCGTCATAGGCACCGACCGGCGCCATGCAGGCAAACCACACGCTGCGCTTGGATGCGATCTTGCGGTAGGCGCCGCTGCGAACGGCGGCAATGGCGGCAGTCTCGCGGTCGGTCATGTCAAACGCGTTGAATTGGAAATACGCGATGAGGTCGACGCCGGTCGGCAACATCTCGAGCTCGCGGTCCAAGTCAAAAATCACGGCGCTGCGCACGCCGTCCACGTCGAACACCGGCGGCGCCCAACGCGTGTCGTTGTTCTCGCCACGCTGCAAGGCAATGCTCGAACGCGCCGGCACCACATGACCGTCCTTGAGCATCATGTAGTCGAGCAGCGGCTGGCCTTCAAACGAAACCGCCGCGGGCACGATGCAGATCATGTCAAGCTCCTGGATACGCTCGGCGACACCAGTCAAGCCGGCAAGCATGTCGTGCTCAAAGTCGGCAGCGCCCACCAGGCCACCGGGCATGGCGCCCATAAAGAGCGGAGCTGGAACGCACAGCACGCGCGCTCCGCGCTCGTGGGCCAGACGAGCCTGGTCCTCGATGCGGCCGCAAATGCCCTCAATATCACCCAGGCGCATATCGATCTGTGCAAGCGCGAGCTTCATGGCCCAGCCCTTTCCGTCGTAAACCATCGAAATCGTAGTAAAAGCGCCGGCCGCATAATGCAGTCGGCGCTTGCATGTGCATATGCTAGCTATGATACCCCGAGCGGGGACGCGCTCCTAGAATGTCGCGGACCACAGCCCGTGCAGGTTGCAGTAGGCATAGACGGTACCGGTCTTGGAGCCGCCCGCGAAAAACGTCGCGGGCTTCATGCCGGGCTGGAGGTAATGGACCTCCAGACGGCCCTCGGCCTCAAGGGCGATCCACTCAATGTAGTGCTCGGGCAGGCTGGGGTGCTCGACCGAGCCAACGCGTGCGCGAATCACGTGACCGTCGCGCTCGGTCTCGACGACGGGCACGTGCTTCTCGTGCGCCGCGTCCTCAGTATTTGCGGTCAGCTCCGTGCAACCGGCAGGGGTCGCAACGCCGTCGCCAAGGGCAGCGATGAGCTTACCGTCGGGGTCCTTAAAGAATTTCGCCATGATGTTCTCCTTTGCTGATGTGCCAATGTTCTTGATGGTTCTTATGCCCAAAGGCAGACAAACCATCCACGGCATTGCAAATGAACACATAACGGATCAGGCAAGCGGTCGGGCCAAAATGCGTCGACCGTCCTGTCCGCTCCAGCAGTCCCACCCCGCGCGCGGCTAGCGCCCGTCGCCGCCGAGCAGCGCCAGAACATCCTCGCGGGTAAACAGTGCCGACGAGATGCCGTCGCCGCCGAGCACGCTGTTGACCAGGTCACGCTTGGACTCCTGCATCTGCATAATGCGTTCCTCGATCGTGTCCTTGGCGATGAGTTTGTACACGGTCACGGTGTGCTGCTGGCCAATGCGGTGGGCGCGATCGGTCGCCTGGTCCTGCGCGGCCACGTTCCACCACGGGTCGTAGTGAATGACCACGTCTGCCGCCGTCAGGTTAAGGCCCACGCCGCCCGCCTTGAGCGAGATCAGGAACACCGGCACCTCGCCCGCCTGGAACTGCGCGACCATCTTGGCGCGGCTCTCCTTGGACGATGCGCCCGTGAGCTTAAGGAAGGCGATGTCCTCCTTGGCCAGGCGCTTGCCGATGATATCGAGCATGCCCGTAAACTGGCTGAACAGCAGAATGCGATGACCTCCGTCGAGCGCGCCGTGCACGAGCTCCATGCATGTATCGAGCTTGGCGCTTCCCGCCTTGTAGTCCGCATAGTGCAGATGCGGGTCGCAGCAGATCTGACGCAGCTTGGTGAGCTCGGCAAGCACCTTGAGTTTATCTTTCTTAAACTCCCCGGCCTCGCGGTGCTGCACCTGCTGGGCGATGCGGTCCTGGTTGGCCAGGTAGAGCTTGCGCTGCTCGCCGGTAAGCTGCGCCATCACCGTATCCTCGATCTTCTCGGGCAGGTCGGCCACCACGTCTTCCTTGACGCGACGCAGCACAAACGGCGATACGAGCGCCTGCAGACGAGCGGCACTATCACCCTCGGCATGCTCGACGGGACTTTCAAAGCGCTTGGCAAATGAGTCGCGCGTACCCAGAAGGCCCGGCATCAAATAGTCGAAGATGCTCCAGAGCTCGGACAGGCGGTTTTCGATGGGCGTTCCCGTCAAGGCAAAGCGCACGCCGGCCGGCAGGCGCTTTGCGGCACGCGCCACCTGGGTGAGCGGGTTTTTAATGTACTGGGCCTCATCGAGCACCACGCGGGCAAAATCCCGCTCGACGTACTCGTCGATATCGCGCCGCATAAGGTCATACGACGTTACAACCACGTTATGCTCGGACACGCCGGCGATCTGCACGCGACGCTGCGCCTTGGCGCCCACGATGGCGCACACATCAAGCGAGGGGGCAAAGCGCTCCAGCTCGGCGGTCCAGTTGTACACAAGCGACGCGGGACATACCACGAGCGTGGGCTTGGTGTCCCCCGCCTCCACGCGCGCCAGAATGTGCGCGATCATCTGCAGTGTTTTGCCCAGGCCCATATCGTCGGCCAAGATGCCACCGAGGCCTAGGTGCTCGAGCGAGCCGAGCCACTGGTAGCCGTCGACCTGATAGCCACGCAGCGTGGCCTTGAGCGAGACCGGCACCGTAAAGTCCATCTTGCCGAGCGTATCCAAGCGCTCGACGGTGCGACGGAATGCGGCGTCGCGATCGGCTTCGAGCGCGGGCGTGCGCGCGAGCATACTATCGACAAAAAGGGTGCTCGACGCGGGAAGCGACACGCCGTCGAGCAGGTCAACGGCGTCGACGCCCAAGTCCCCTGCAAGGCCAAACGCGGCACGAGCGCCCTCGTCCAGGCGCACGATATCGCCGGACGTAAGACGCGCGAACGTCTGGTGGCGCTTATACGAATCGAGATAGATGGCAAGGTCGGCCGCCGAAAGCCCGCTCGCGCCCAGTTCGACGTCGAGCAGGTTACTCTTGACGGTCGCACGCACCGAAAGCTTGGGCGCAGGACGGACCGAGATCTGGCGCAGGCGGTCGCTGAGCAGGACCTCGCCCAGCTCGGACAGGGCAGACAGGCCCTCGGTCAGCAAGTGGAACAGGCTCTCGTCATCGCGTTCCTCAAACGCCAGGCCGCCCTCGTAGAAATCGAAATAGAGGGCCGCCGTGTCCATAACGCGAAACTCCGCCACCGTATCGCGGGGCGGAACGCCGGGGCGTTGTTCTTCGAAGGGACTGCCCGGAGCACCAAGACTAAAGAGATCTGCCGACCAATCGCCGTAGGTCACCGTAATCTTGCAGGTCACAAGACCATCGTCGACGCCGATCGCCATGGCAAAGCTCGGCTCGGGCGCCACGGTATCGAGCGCAGCGGGCGCGGTCAGGTCGGTGTAGTCGCGCAAGATGGGCAGTGCCATGCGGCAGAACTCGCCCACCTGGTCGGCGGCGATATGGACCGGTGTGCGGCAGGGCAACAAGTGCGATAGGAACGGCGCCGCATGTTGGGCAAATGCCATGTCGGTACGGCGCGCGCGGCGCGTATCGACCAGATAGGCTGCGTCACCAGCGACAAAGCAGTACGCATCGGCCGGCAGGCGCAAGTCGTAGCTGCCTCCCACCGCCGATGCAATCTTGGCGGCAAGGAGCGGCGGGCACTTAGCCGGGACTTCGCCCTCCCCCTGCGGCGACGGCTCGACCACCACCTCGTAGGCGCGATGCGTCGTCGTCCCCCGCGACCAAGCAGGCTCAAAGGACATGGTCCTGCCGCGCAGCAGGTCCAGCACGGACACGATGGAATGCTCGGATACCGGCAACTGACGCTCGGCGACAAAGCCGCTGCGGGCAAAGTCATACGATGCCGAGCGCAAACTCGTGATGTCGCTCAGGTAGGCGACCGTCATTGCGACAAAGTCGAGCAGCTTTGTCGACACGCCATCGAAAGCCTCGGGCACATGGACAAACGTAAGCTTCTTGCCATAGGAGAACGTACCGCCGCGCACATAAGCATCGGCCATGCCGTCGATATCCTTAACCACGTAGGACACCGAACCGCAGCGAATGCGAAACTCGAGCGCCCAGTTAAAGCGATCGGCAAACAACGGGTTGTAGTACGGCACCAGCGAGGGCTCCAGCACCGCTTTGGGCGCATCGGGGTCGATGGTGCCGGCGAGCTTGCGACGCATGGCTACGAGCTCGTCCATGCGCGCGTCCGAAAGATCGGAAAGCGCCGCCACAAGGCTCGGGCTCGTGGGGACGGGCGCCGGGAAGGGAAAGTTGGGGTTGACCGCAGATGCGGTGGGCGCGGGGCGCGTGGGCTGCTTGGACTGTGCGGGCGGTGCTGTAAACGTGCGGACCGGTGTGCGCAGACCCTCGACGGGCTCGGCGCCGCTGGCATCCAGATACGCCAACGCCGTGGCGATGACGTGCTTGCACATGCCGGAATAGCGGAAGGCGGCCGGGCAATCGCAGTCGTAGTCGATAACCTCGTGCTCGTCCATATCGAGCGCCACGTGCGTCTTGTACAGGTCGCCGCGCGAGCCGCGCACCGAGCCCTCGATGTTCACGTTTTTGGAGAAGCGCGAGCCGGAGTCCTCAAACGACAGCACGGCGCCGTTGAGCATGAGCGAGCGCCCCTTCATAAAGGTACTGCTGAGCGCCGCCTCTTTCCGGAGCGCCTGCGCAAACGTCCCCTGTGCCATCACTTCCTCCAATCTCGCACGCTAAATGATTTTTCTGGGACGGGGATGAAAAAATCATTCCCGTCCCAGAAAGACCGGTCTACCGCCACACGTCACCCAAAATGATTTTTTAATCCCCGTCCCAGAAAAATCATCTTAGATCACCGTCACGCGGCCTTGGTTGCCGACGATGGCCTTTGCCTCTGCCAACAGCGGAATCGAGCGTGCGTTGACCTTGGCCGGCACCTCGGCACGCAGCACGCGCCCGTCCACCTGCTCGATAAAGATCTCCACGCGGTCGCCGCCCGGGTTGGCGGTAAGCACCGTGGCAAGACGCGCCATATTGCCCTGACTAAAGCGGCTGTTGGGCACCATAACCTCAAACACCTTGGGCTTGTTGTTCTCCTCGTTGAGCTCCAGCGGCACGATCTCCTGCGCGATGATCTGATCGCCGCGGTCCGAGCGCTCGAGCTTGCCCTTAATGCGCACAAACGCATCGGACAGCTGCGCGCCGGTCTCGGGATCGACCTCGCCGTACAGGTACCCCTCGGCCTCCTTGTAGGTCTTGGGGAACACCACGACCGTGGCCTCGCCTTCCATGTCCTCGAGCTGCACAATGCCCATGGGGTCGCCGTTTTTGGTCACGCGCTTGGACACGCTCGAGACCATGCCGGCCCACCACAGTGCCTTGCCCTCGGGAATCTCCTGGTTGATGGTACCGCCCGTGGGGTTTTGCACCTCGTAGCCGGTGTCGATCTGCGAGAACGAGAAGTCGCGCGCCTTGGCTAGCGCATACTCAAACGGGCGCAGCGGGTGGTCCGAGACATAGATGCCCAGAACCTCCTTCTCCTGGCTCAGCTTAAGGTGGCGGTCCCACTCCTGGCCGTCCGGATCGGGCACGCTCACCTCAAAGCCCGAGCCCTCAACATCGCCGAACATGTCGAAGAACGACGTCTGGCCGCTCGCGCGATCCTTTTGGCGCTTCACGGCGGCATCGATGATGTTCTCGGGGTTGTTCTTGTCCACAAAGTGCATCATCTGGCGGCGCGGATACCCCGTGGAGTCAAAGGCGCCTGCCTTGATGAGCGATTCGATCACGCGGCGGTTTGCCTGGCTCGAGTCCACACGCTCGACAAAGTCGTGCAGTGTCTTAAACGGACCGCCCGCCTCGCGCTCGGCGATAATCGCCTGCGCCACGCCGGTGCCCACGCCGCGGATGCCGGCCAAACCAAAGCGCACGCCCTCCTTGGTGGCCGTGAACTCGGTACCGGACTCGTTGACATCTGGCGACAGCACGGGGATGCCGTCGTGACGGCATGCCGAGACGTAGTGAACGATCTTGTCGGTCTTGCCCGTGTAGGACGTCAGAACGGCCGCCATGTACTCGTGCGGATAGTGCGCCTTGAGCCACGCTGTCTGCATAACCAAGATGGCGTAGCCGGCGGAGTGCGACTTGTTAAAGGCGTAAGATGCGAACTCGAGAACATCGTCCCAAATCTTCTGGGCGACCTCGCGCGTGTAGTTGTTCTTGATGGCGCCGTTCATCCAGTGGTCGTAGGTGGTCTCGTCCGAGCCATCCTCCCAGTGGAGCACCGTCGACGTGAGCAGCTTGATCTTTTTCTTAGCCACGGGTTTACGGATACGCGAGTCCGATTCGCCCTTGGAGAAGCCGCACATCTCGACGGAGATGAGCATAACCTGCTCCTGGTAGACCATGGTGCCGTAGGTTTCGCCCAGGATGTCGTCCAGACGGTCGTCATAGGAGACGGCCGGTTCCTTGCCGTTCATACGGTTGATGTAGGACGAAACCATGCCGGCGCCCAGCGGGCCCGGGCGGTACAGGGCGATCAATGCCACGACGTGCTTGTACTCGGTGGGCTTCATGTTCTTGATCGTGGCCGTCATGCCGGCGGACTCGACCTGGAAGACGCCGGCGGTGTGGCCGGAGCCCATGAGCTTAAAGATCTCGGGATCGTCAAAGGGAATCTCTTCCTCTTTGATGTCGATGCCGAAGTTCTTTTTGATGTTGGCTTTGGCCTTAGAGATAACCGTCAGCGTGCGCAGGCCCAAGAAGTCCATCTTGAGCAGGCCCATGTCGGCAACGGTATGACCCTCGTACTGGGTAATCTCGACGCCGCCCTTGGTATCGAGCTTGGTGGGTACGTGCTCGTTGACGGGATCGCGGCAGATCAGAACGGCGCACGCGTGCACGCCCTCGCCACGGGTGAGGCCCTCGATCGAGAGCGCCGTGTCGATGATGCGGCGGGCGTCGTCATCCTTTTTATAGGCCTCGGCAAAGTCGGGGTTAAACAGATCCTCTTTGCCGGGTTGCTTTTCGAGCACCTGCTTGAGCTTGACCTTGGGGTCGCTCGAGACCATCTTGGACAGGCGCTGGCCCATGTAGACCGGGTAATCCAGAACGCGCGCGGCGTCGTTGATGGCCTGCTTGGCCTTGATGGTCGAGTAGGTGATGACGTGGGTGACCTTCTCGGGGCCATAGAGCTGGCGAACGTGCTCCACGACCTCGAGGCGCCGCTCATCGTCGAAGTCCATATCGATATCGGGCATCTCGGTACGCTGCGGGGACAGGAACCTCTCGAACATCAGGCCGTTCTCGAGCGGGTCGAACGCGGTGATGTTCATGGCGTAGGCGACGATAGCGCCGGCGGCCGAGCCACGGCCGGGGCCGACGCCGATGCCGTTGTCCTTGGCCCATTGCACGTACTCGGCGACGATCAAAAAGTAGGCGGCAAAGCCCTTGTCGCAGATGACCTTGTATTCGTACTCAAAGCGCTCTTTGATGTTGACGCCGCCGATCTCGCGCGTGGCCCAGTCGTCGCCGTAGTGCTGGCGCAGGCCCTTCTCACACTCGCGGCGGAACTGGCTCTCGTGCGTCTCGCCGGGATCGAGCAGCGGGAAGCGCGGCAGGATGATGGAATCCCAGTCCAGCTCCACGTAGCACTTGTCGGCGATCTCGAGTGTGTTGTCGCAGGCCTCGGGGCAATACGGGAACATCGCCCGCATCTCCTCCTCGGTCTTCATATAAAACTCCGAGCCGGTCATGCGCATGCGGTTGGGGTCGTCGACCTTGGCGTTCATGCCGATGCACATGATGACGTCCTGCACCGGCGCGTCCTCGCGGCGCAGGTAGTGGAAATCGTTGGTGGCGATGACCTTGACGCCCACCTGCTTGGCGATATCGATGAGCGTGCGGTCCATCTGCTCGTCGGTCAGGCCGTTGTCGGTGGTGATGCCGTGTTCCTGGATCTCGATGTAGAAGTCGCCGGGCTCGAAGGTGTCACGGAAGGTCTCGGCCCACTTGATGGCGCCTTCCATGTCGCCGCGGTCGATGTATTTGGGGATGATGCCCGCGATGCAGGCGCTCGTGCAGATCATGCCCTTGGCGTGGCGGCGCAGGTTGTCGAGCGTCACGCGCGGCTTGTAGTAAAAGCCCTGCACGGCGGCCTCGGAAACCGTCTGCATCAGGTTGACGTAGCCCTCCTGGTCCTTGGCCAGAAGGATCATGTGGTAGAGCTCGGGCTTGTGGTCGCGAGCAAGGGTCTCGTCCGGCGTAAAGTAGACCTCGCAGCCAAAGATGGGTTTGATGACCAAGGGCGGCTTGAGCTCGTCGATGTTGCCCTTCTCGTCCCACATGGCCATGTCCTTCACATACTGGGCATGCTCGCGCGGGTTTGCCTCGGGATCGGGCTCCACCAGCTCGTCGCGGCGGCCCTTTTCCAAGAAGGCCTTGTCGTGGCTCCAGGTTTTGTACTCGGGCGTGTTGTGATTGACGGCGTCGCAGGCCAGCGCCAGGTCGGGTACGCCGTACATGTAGCCGTGGTCGGTAATGGCCACGGCGGGCATGCCAAGCTCAACGGCACGGTTGACCATATCCTGGATACGGGTTGCGCCGTCGAGCATGGAGAAGACAGTGTGGTTGTGCAGATGGACGAATGCCATGTGATGAGCTCCGATGCGGGTTCGTGATCTTAGGGTTACGATTCTACCGCACGGCGCGGACGGCACCCGAACCTAGCCCAAACCCACACGGCTCCTCTTGCAGTTGCGGTGAAATAGTTCCCGCTTGGGCCACCTGGGCCGCAATACAGGAACTATTCCACCGCAAGTTATCTGAGGGCTAGAGATTGTAGGTGACTACCTGAGGTTCGGCGGGTTCGACGAAGATGGTTGGATCCGGCTGCTCCACGCGGACGAACTTGACGGTCACGGCCTCAAAGCCCGCCTTGTGCGAAACATCAGCGTAGACGCGCGCCTGCAGGGCGTGCTTCTCCTGCAGCTGTTCCGGCGTCTCGTCCGGTGTGCCGCCCGTCTTGTAGTCGATGACCAGCGCACGTGACGAATCCGCCGGGTTCGTCGCCAAAGCGTCGATGGCGCCTTCGGCATAAGCACCGTAGCGAGCGATGTCCTTGTCCTCGCAGCCCAGTGAAAAGAACGGCACCTCGGCGCGAATGCACGGCCACGCGAGCAGGTCGGCACGAACAGCCGACTTGAGCCAGCGGTTCAGGGCAACGTCGAAGCGTTCGCGCTGCTCCGGCGTCAGGCGCCACAGACGCGCCAGCGCATCGGCGCGCGCAGCGGGCAACGCGTCGGCACCCATCTCGATGAGCCACTGGCAGGCGGCGTGGAACGCCGAGCCCAGCGCCATGGGGTTGCCGGCGGGCTCAACGACGGCCACGTCCGCATCGGCCATCTCCGAGCCATCCGACTCTGCATCATCGCCAGCCTCGTCCATGGGCACGTGCGCCTCGGCGGCACGGTCCTCGGACTCGGCATGCAGCGCCGCGGCAATTGACGAGTAGCTGTACGAATCGCGCTCCGGATACGGGCAGGTGCCCATGCGCACGCCCACCGCCTGGGGATACACAAGCTCAAACGAATCGGGCTTGGGGTCGGCAGGACCGGGCACGGTTGAGTGCGCAGCATTATCGGCGACATCGGTTTCGCCACGAACGAGCCTGCCCTCGGCATCCAGCGAAGCGTTGGCCTCAAACGCTTGCTCGCCAAACGTAAAGTCCGCCAGCGAGATGAGCTCGTAGTCGCCCGGCTTGGAGCTGTCGAACACCAAACGGTCGCTATCGAGCTGCGGCATACCCAGAGCATCCGTCGGCAGAATGCGGCGCAGGACATCGTAGGTCAGATCGGTCTCGACGTCGAAGGTCGGCGCCGTCACCTTGCCGCGGCTCACGCCGGCGTCCATCGCCAAAATGACCAGCTCACGCGCTCGCGTCATGGCGACATAGAGCAGACGAGCCCGCTCCTCAAGCGAAAGCTGCAGGTCGTCGTTGCGCAGGCGGGCAAATGCCTCGGCGGGAGAGCCCGTC
>CABUUG010000050.1 GCA_902494605.1 uncultured Collinsella sp. | reverse complement strand
TGACGGCGCGAGCGATGTTGATGAAGATGCTCGATGCTGGAAGCGGGTTATCGTCGCGGTTGAGTAGGTGGCGCAGCGTCTTGGAAACGACTTTGGTGGCGATTGCCGTGCCTATTGCCAAGATGCCGGCCCAGATGATGTTGTGGACCCACCGTTGCTCAAAGAAATGAAGAATCGGCTCAAACAATTCCATGTAGGGAAAACCTCCTAATGATCATTCAACCATGATACCCACCAAAAAGCCCGTCCGATCACATCGGACGGGCCGATAACTTGAGATGGGGCGGTCGCGGTGGCGTAAGCTGGGGCGCCGGCGAGCACGCCGGTAAGGAGTGCGGCGGTCAAGCAAGACGGGGAAGAGGTCTTTTCATGGCAGTTTCCTTAGTCCTTAGCCAGAATGTCTGGTTGAATATCGGATTATCGACATAATATGCGAAAACCGCCGCAAGGGCGCTTGTCCCTTAGCGGCGGTTTTGACGTTTGCGCAGATAAAACCTGCCAAAATAAACCTGTCCCTTTTTGGTAGGTTTAGCTTAGCAGCATGCGGTCGTTGGCGAGCTCGCCGCCCGAGACCTCCTCGAATTTCTGCAGCAGGTCGGCCACGGTGAGCGACTTCTTCTCATCGCCCGCCACGTCGTAGATCACATGGCCCTCGTGCATCATGATCAGACGGTTGCCCAGACGGATGGCGTCGTTCATGTTGTGCGTGACCATGAGCGTGGTCAGGTGGTTCTCGTCGACGATCTCCTCGGTCAGGTTGAGCACCTTAGAGGCCGTCTTGGGGTCGAGGGCCGCAGTGTGCTCGTCGAGCAGCAGCAGGCGCGGCCTGGTGAGCGTGGCCATCAGCAGGGTGAGTGCCTGGCGCTGGCCACCCGAGAGCAGGCCGACCTTGGCGTTGAGGCGTGTGTCCAGACCAAGGTCCAGGCGCTTGAGCAGCTCGACGTACTCATCTTTCTCGGCCTTGGTGACGCCCCACGAAAGGCCGCGACGCTGGCCGCGACGCTTGGCGAGGGCCAGGTTCTCGGCGATCTGCATGTCGGCAGCGGTACCGCGCATGGGGTCCTGAAACACGCGGCCCAGGTACTTGGCGCGCTGCGACTCGCTCAGGCGCGAGATATCGGTGCCGTCGAGCTCAATAACGCCCGAATCGAGCGGGTACACGCCGGCGATCATGTTGAGCAGCGTGGACTTGCCGGCGCCGTTGCCGCCGATCACGGTTACAAAGTCGCCGTCATTCAGGGTGAGGTCGACGCCGGTGAGCGCGCGCTTCTCGGTGACGGTGCCCTTGTTAAAGGTCTTCTTGACGTGCGAGAGCTTAAGCATCTGCCTCATCCCCCTTCGTGTAGGAGCTGCGGAGCTTATAGCGCTCCCAAACCACGGGCACGCACAGGGCCACGGCGACGATCACGGCGGAGAGCAGCTTCATGTCGTTGGCGTCCATGCCCAACTGCAGCACGATGGCGCGGATAAGGAAGTACACCACGGAGCCAAAGACGGCGGAGGCAAGACGGACGCTAAACTGCGTGAGGCCGCCGGGAAGCAGACGGCCGAGCACCTCGCCGATAACAATGGCGGCAAGACCGATAACGATGGCACCGGTGCCCATACCAATGTCGGCATACTTTTGGCTCTGGCAGATGAGCGCGCCCGAAAGGCCGATGAGGGCGTTGGAGAGCACGAGGGCGATCATCTTGGTGGAGTTGGTGTTGACGCCCAGAGCGCGGATCATGTACTCGTTGTTGCCGGTGGCTCGCAGCGCCGAGCCGATCTCGGTGCCAAAGAACCAATACAGGATGGCAACGATAGCCACGGCGAGCAGGATGCCCAAGATGATGGCAACGGTGGACTGCGGCAGACCGGTCATATTGCTGACGGCCGAGAACACGGTGCCTTTGGCAAGAATGGGCGTATTGGACTTGCCCATGATGCGCAGGTTGATGGACCACAGGCTGATCTGGGTGAGGATTCCGGCGAGGATCGCAGGAATCTCAAAGACGGTGGTCAAAATGCCCGTGACGGCGCCCGCGATGGCGCCGGCGCACATACCGGCCAGCACGGCGAACAGCGGGTCGACGTTGTTATTGACGATGAGCACAGCGCAGACGCAGCCGCCGAGGGCAAAGCTGCCGTCGCAGGTCATATCGGGAATGTCGAGCAGGCGGAACGTGATAAACACGCCAAGCACCATAATGCCCCAGAGGACGCCCTGCGAAACGGCGCCCTGCAATGCAATGAGCATGCTTCATACCTCCTAGGATAGGGTGGACACGTGATTCACCATAATAGCGGTAACAATGCATAGAAGAGTTACGGACAGACGTTTTGTTTTACCTGAAACAAGCAGGGCGGACGCCGGTCTACAGCGCCCGCCCCTGTGGCTCAGATATTGAATAACGCGGCTAAAGCGCGAGCACGGGCTCTAGACGCATGCCGCGTATGGCATTACGCGTCCAGGGCGGAAAGGTCGATGCCCAGGGCCTCGGCCATTTCGTCGTTCTTGACGACGACCAGGTCCTTGCTCGAGAGGTGCTTGATCGGCATATCCTCGGGCTTGGCCTCGCCCTTCAGGATCTTAACGGCCATCTCGCCCGCGGCGTAGCCCAGGTCCTCATAGTTGATGGAGAGGGTAAACAGGCCGCCGGCCATGCACATACCCTCCTCGCCAGTCACGAAGGGAAGCTTGTTTTCCTTGCAGATCTGGCCGACCTGCGAGGCACCCGCGGCGATGGTGTTGTCGGTGGGGGAGTACAGCGCGTCGACCTTGCCCACGGCAGACTCGACGACGGACTGAATCTCGTTGGAGCTCGAGACGGTGAAGTCAGTGTACTCGAGGCCCAGCTTGTCGAGCTCCTTCTTGGCGGCCTTGATCTGGACGTCGGAGTTGGACTCGGCGGTGCAGTAGAGCAGGCCGACCTTTTTAACGTCGGGCAGGACCTTCTGCATCATCTCGAGCTGCTCGGCGACCGGGGTGAGGTCGGAAGCGCCCGTGACGTTGGTGCCGGGCTTGTCGTTGTCCTGGACCAGGCCGGAGGCGGCGTAGTCGGTGATGGCGCAGCCCACGATGGGGATATCGGCCGTGGCGCCGGCGGCAGCCTGCGCGGCGGGCGTGGCGATGGCATAAATCAGGTTGACGTTGTCGCCCACAAACTTGTCGGCAATGGACTTACACGTGGACTGGTCGTTCTGGGCGTTCTTCTGGTCGATCTTGACCTTAAGGCCGCTCTCCTTGATGGCCTTGACAAAGCCGTCGTTGGCGGCATCGAGTGCGGAGTGCTCGGTGAGCTGCAGAACGCCGATGGTGTAGTCGGAACCGGCGGCAGCAGAGCCGGAGCCAGAGTTGCCGCCGCATCCGGCGAGCGGGGCGAGCGCGAGCAGGCCGGCGGAGACCAGAAGGCTCCTGCGGCTGATGGTGATGTCCTTCATATCATTACCCCCAGTATAAAAATGGCTGGAAACACTGCACTGGGACAAAGTGCAAGTGGAACTATAGTAGCGCTGATGTCCATTTTTACAACAGCCTGGCGGGTTTTTTAATACAGAATCGGATGGGCGGTACGGGTAGTCGAATGGGCGGCGGAGGGTCTTATGCGGCGGAGGAGGCGTCGTCCTCGTCTAGGGCGGCGAAGAGCTTCTTGCCGTCGAGGAGACGTGTGGTGACGTTTCTCATTCGGCCAATCTCTACGGTACGCAACGTGTCATCGGCGCCTCGGGCGTCGTAGACCGTTCCCAGCAGATACGAGATGCCATCGCGCTGCCTGATGGCAAAGGGACGGAGTGTCATCCGTGCTGCTTCGGTTTCGCCACGCGTCGTGACGCTCGAAATATCAAAACTCACCGTGGTTCCGTGGTCGATGGCCTGCTCGACGAGCTCGCACGTGTCGATGCGCTTGATGGGCGTGCGTGTTGCCTTGGTAGCCTTGCTGCCTGCGCTTGGAGCAGGTTCGGGTGTATCGAGATAGCCGCGAACGTCGGCACTCGCCATGGCAACTAAGTGCTGCGCCATGCTCTTGCGGATGGCGATAGGCGTGGAGCGGTTGCGCATGACCATACCGTGGAGCCGGATGATCTCCTCGTCGGTGAGTGGACGGGTCAAGAGCCGATACCCCACGCCGCGCTTGTATTCAATCTCATATCCGGCATGGCGAAGCGCGGAGATGGCGGTGTAGATGCTGCGCCGCGCCGCCGAGATGGGCATGCGGGCGGGGTCGTCGGGATGGGCGAGGCGCCGGATCAACTCATCGGAAAGCATGGCCTTGTCCTCGCCGGTGTTTTCGCTCAATAGTTGCAGGATGCGAACGGCGCGATAGGCTGCCATCGAGGCGGCGCCCCTCGTCGTGGTGTCGTAGGTTTCAACAGCGGCTTCGGTCATCGTGCCCACGTCCTTTCCGTTTTGGGTGGCGACGGTATGGAGCCTAGGACGTGGGGCTTTCCCAGGGGCGCAGGGCGCTCTGGGCGGTCGGTAGTCGTCGGCAAACGGTGGGTCGAGTTTTCAACAGCCCTGCTCAACTGACCAAAAACTTGCCAAAAGCTTGACGGATGCTGTTGAAAAAAAGCGTCTCTCGACCGATGTCGAGAGACGCTTATGCGATGAGCGTTGGCGTGTGGCGACGCGAGCTAGCGTCCGACGATTAGAAGTCGGCGTTGCCCACGGTGCGCGGGTGCGGCAGGACGTCGCGGATGTTGCCCACGCCGGTCAGATACATGACCAAGCGCTCGAAGCCCAGACCGTAGCCGGCGTGCTTGCAGGAACCGTAGCGGCGCAGGTCAAGGTAGTACTTGTACTGCTCGGGATTCATGCCCAGGTCCTTGATGCGGGCCTCGAGCAGATCCAGGCGCTCCTCGCGCTGGGAGCCGCCGATAATCTCGCCGATACCGGGAACCAGGCAGTCGGCGGCGGCGACGGTCTTGCCGTCCTCGTTCATGCGCATGTAGAACGCCTTGATCTCGGCCGGGTAGTCGGTCACGAAGGTCGGGCGCTTAAAGTGCTCCTCGGTCAGGAAGCGCTCGTGCTCGGTCTGCAAGTCGATGCCCCAGCTGACGGGGTAATCAAACTGGTGGCCAGCAGCGACTGCCTGCTCCAGGATCTCGACGGCCTCGGTGTAGGTAACGCGGGCAAAGTCGGAGTTGGCGACATGGTCCAGGCGCTCGAGCAGACCCTTGTCCACAAACTTGTTGAGCATATTGAGCTCGTCGGGGCAGGTTGCCATGACGTCCTTGAGGACATACTTGAGCATGGCCTCGGCGTTATCCATGTAGTCGTTAAGGTCGGCAAAGGCCATCTCAGGTTCGATCATCCAAAACTCGGCGGCGTGGCGCGTGGTGTTGGAGTTCTCGGCACGGAAAGTGGGGCCAAAGGTGTACACGTCGCCAAAGGCCATGGCAAAGTTCTCGGCATTGAGCTGGCCGGACACGGTGAGGCTCGCATGCTTGCCAAAGAAGTCCTGGCTCCAGTCGACCTCGCCGGACTCGGTGAGGGGCGGATTTTTGGGGTCGAGTGTGGTCACGCGGAACATCTCGCCGGCGCCCTCGCAGTCACTCGTGGTGATGATGGGGGTGTTGACGTAGACAAAACCCTGCTCCTGGAAGAAGCGGTGGATGGCGGCAGCCGCGACAGAGCGGATGCGGAACACGGCGCGGAACAGGTTGGTGCGCGGGCGCAGGTGCTGCTGGGTGCGCAGGAACTCGACGGTTGCGCGCTTCTTCTGCAGCGGGTAATCCGGGGCGCTCGTGCCCTCGACCTCGATGGAAGTGGCAGAAAGCTCGAAAGGCTGGGGTGCATCGGGGGTCAGTTTGACGGTGCCGGTGCAAATGAGTGCGGCCGAGACGTTTTGATGGGCGATCTCGTCGTAGTTGTCGAGTGCCTCGCGGTTCATGACGACCTGCAGGTCGCGGAAGCAGCTGCCGTCGTTGAGCGTAACAAAGCCAAAGTTCTTCATGTCGCGGACGGACTTGACCCAGCCGGCGACGGTGACGGTCTGGCCGCCGAGCGACTCGGCATCGGCATAGAGCTGCGCGATTTTGGTGCGGTTCACGTATCCTCCCATAACGGTTGAATGATAGTTATCCATACAGTTCGATATTCTAGCAGCTCGGCTCATTTGGGCTATACAGATAAAGCATTGGCGGGATGGTTTTTCAAACGAAAAGCGCCCGCGGCCAAATGGTCGCGGGCGCTTGACGAGGTGCCTTTTGGCTGTGTGGCGTGGGGCCTGGCTACTTGGTCTTGGCAACCAGCAGCGGGTCGCCAAGCTTGACGAGCGGGTTGCCGCCGATAAGCGTTCCAGACTCGCCGACATGGTCGATGCTCTTAAGACGATCGAGCTCGGAGACGATGACGGTCACGATGTCCTCGTGACCAGCGGCCTTAATGGCCTCGCGGTCGAAGCTGATGAGCGGCTGGCCTGCCTTGACCACATCGCCCATCTCGACAAAGCGGGCAAAACCCTTGCCGTTCATTTCCACGGTGCCCAGGCCAACATGGATGAACACGCGCAGGCCGTCCTCGGTAATCATGCCGATGGAGTGGTTGGTGACGGTGGTGGCGCCGATGCGGCCGTTGGCGGGCGCATAGATGGTGCCGGTAATGGGCTCGATGCCATAGCCCTGGCCAAGCATGCCCGAGGCGATCGTCTCGTCGGGAACCTCGTTCAGGTTGACGAGCACGCCGTTGACGGGGGCATAGATGACGCCTTCGCGGGTGGCGAAGCTTGCTGCGGGCGGAACGGACGCCTCGCCGGTCGAGGTGAAGGTGGACTTAAGCGAATCGAGCAGACCCATAGTTGCCTCCAACTTAAATAGGCGCATATCGCGCGTTTGGTTTGCCGGAAACGTTTCATATGTGTTTCGCGGCTTGGTCAACGCCCCCTATTCTACGCTGCTCAACGATACCTCTGAACTGGGATTATGTGATATATCAGTTGAAGGGAAACTTATTGCCGGAGTGTTTCTGCGCCACGGGTTCAAGTGGGGTACGCTTGAAGGCGAAAAACAAGGGCGCATAATTTGCGCGAAGGGAGCACATATGATTGTCGAGAACCATGCGCTGTGGGGCGAGGAGCCGACCGAGGATTATCCGGCGACGTTTACGTATTTGGGTGCCGAGCCGCTGCCCGATAAACCGAATGGCCGCCGCCCCGCGGTGATCATCTGCGGCGGAGGCGGGTTTACACATATCGCTCCGCACGAGCAGGACCCGGTGGCGTTTGCATTTTTGGATCACGGTTACCAGGCCTTTGTGCTCAACTATGTCACGAGCTCTACGGGTGACGTGAGCTTTCCGCACCCCCAGGCAGATCTTGCCAAGATGGTCGCCACGGTGCGCGCCAACGCCGACGAGTGGCATGTCGATCCTAAGCGCGTGTGCGTCGTGGGATTCTCGGCGGGCGGCATGATCTGTGCCTCGCTGGCAACGCAGTGGAAGACCGGCCCCTTCGCGGCACTTGCCGGGGCACGTCCGGACGACATTCGTCCCGATGCCGTGGTGCTGGGCTATCCGCTGCTCGACTTTGCCTATGTGCGCGACATGCAGACGCGCGATCCGCGCATTGACTTGCGCGTGCCCAAGACGGGCGGCAAGACGGGGCGCGATTTGCTCAACGACTACCTGTCGATGGTGACGGGTGGCGAGGCAACTGACGAGCATTTGGCCGATATCTGCCCCACCACGCATGTTTCGCGTCAGATGCCGCCGACCTTTGTGTGGGGCGTGTCCGACGACAAGACGGCGCCGATCGCGCAGGTCTACCCGTTTGCGCAGCGCATGGCCGAGGAGGGCGTTGCATGCGAGATGCACGTCTTCGACCAGGGTGGTCACGGCCTTTCGCTCGGCAACGCCAACACCGCGGTCGACAACGAGGACAAGCAGGTGGCGGTCCGTCCCTGGATCCGCCTAGCCTTCCGCTTCCTGGAGCGCCACGGGTTTTAGTTACGGCGTTTTACCAAACGCCGTAACCACTTGACGCTGCAAGCCCGCCAGGGCGGCAATCTGCCTTTCAACTTCGGCGGCATGACCAGAAGGTCAATGCCGCCTCGTTTCAAGGCACCTTGCTCGCTCTGGCGGGCTTTTGCTGTTGGTTCCAAGACATCGGCATCGTTCTAGCTGTCAAGGGCTTGGTGCAAAGTAATCCGTCCCCCTGCACCAATCTGCCGATTGAACGTTGCTGTATGTTCGCGCTATCATGCATGGATAAATTGGTTAGCCATGGCAAACGGTTAGCCATGGTGAACATAAATACAACGCCCTGTGGGCGCCGGGGGAGGAACACGGACGTGAGGCTCGATACACTCGAGATTGGAAAGGACGCCGTTGTCGCATCGGTGGCATCGGACGATCAGGCACTCCGACAGCATATTTTGGACATGGGTCTAACGCCGGGCACCGAAGTCACCATGATGAAGTACGCCCCCATGGGCGACCCGCTCGAGATCCGCCTGCGTGGCTACGAGTTGACACTGCGCAAGGACGATGCCGCTCGCATCGAGCTCGTGGGTATTCACGACACCGATACGGGTCCGCGCGCTAACGCCGCAATCGGCACGACGGAGCATCCGGCTCTGGGCGAGGGGACGTATTCGCCCCGTGCGGCAAAGACGGCCGTGCCCGAGGGCGCGCCGCTGCACTTTGCCCTCGCCGGCAACCAAAACTGCGGCAAGACCACGTTATTCAACCAGCTGACGGGCTCCAACCAGCACGTCGGTAACTTTCCCGGCGTGACGGTCGACCGCAAAGATGGCACCATCCGTAACCATCCCGAGGCGAGCGTTACCGACCTGCCTGGCATTTACTCCCTGTCGCCGTACACAGGCGAAGAGGTCGTGAGCCGTCAGTTCATCCTCGACGAGCGCCCGGACGCCATCATCGACATCATTGACGCCACCAACATCGAGCGTAACCTGTACCTGACACTGCAGCTCATGGAACTCGACCGCCCCATGGTCATCGCGCTCAACATGATGGACGAGGTGACCGCCAACGGCGGCGCCGTGGACGTCAACCTGCTCGAGAGCCTGATGGGCGTGCCTGTTGTCCCCATTAGCGCTGCCCGCAACGAGGGTATCGGCGAGCTGGTGGATCATGCCTTGCACGTCGCGCGGTTCCGCGAGCGCCCCGGTCGCCTGGACTTTTGCGCGCCCGACGGTCCGGACGGCGGTGCGCTGCATCGCTGCATCCACGGTATTGCTAACCTGATCGAGGACCATGCCGTGACGGCGCACATCCCGGTGCGCTTTGCGGCGACCAAGCTGGTCGAGGGCGATGAGCTGGTAACCGAGGCGCTTCACCTGGATCGCAATGAGCTCGACGCTATCGAGCACATCATTACCCAGATGGAGGGCGAGGCCGGCACCGACCGCCTATCTGCGTTGGCCGATATGCGTTTTAGCTTTATCGGCGACGTGTGCGGGCGTTGCGTCGTCAAGCCGCACGAAAGCCGCGAGCACGTGCGCTCCGTCAAGATTGACCGCATCCTGACAGGTCGTTACACAGCCATTCCGGCGTTTCTGGTGATCATGGGCCTCGTCTTTTGGCTGACGTTTGGCGTGATCGGCGCGGCGTTGCAGGGACTCATGGAGGACGGCATTGCTGCCATCATCGCCTCGGCCGATGCGGGTCTCAAAGCGTTCGGCACCAACGACGTGGTGCGCTCGCTGGCTGTCGACGGCGTGCTTACGGGCGTGGGCAGCGTGCTGACCTTCCTGCCGATTATCGTCGTGCTCTTCTTGTTCCTCTCCATTCTGGAAGACTCCGGCTACATGGCGCGCGTGGCCTTTGTCATGGATAAGGTATTGCGTCGCTTTGGTCTGTCGGGCCGCAGCTTCGTGCCCATGCTCGTCGGTTTTGGCTGCACCGTGCCGGCTATCATGTCGACCCGTACGCTCCCATCCGAGCACGACCGCAAGATGACGGTCATGCTCACGCCGTTCATGAGCTGTTCGGCCAAGTTGCCGGTCTACGGCCTGCTGTGCGGGGCGTTTTTCCCGCAGGCGACGGTTCCCGCCATGGTTTCGCTCTATCTGATTGGCATTGCGGTTGGTTGCATCGCGGCTTTGGTGCTCAACCGCACGGCATTTAAGGGCGACCCGGTGCCGTTTATCATGGAGCTCCCCAATTACCGCCTGCCGAGCGTCAAGACGACGGTGATGCTGGCATGGGATAAGGCCAAAGACTTTATTACCAAGGCCTTTACCATTATCTTTGCCGCTACCGTGGTCATCTGGTTCCTTCAGACGTTCGACATCCGCTTTAATGTGGTCGCCGATCAGTCGCAGAGCCTACTTGCCGGTCTGGGTAGCATTATCGCACCGGCGCTGGCGCCGCTTGGGTTTGGCGACTGGCGTGCATCCACCGCGCTCGTCACCGGACTTATCGCCAAGGAGAGTGTCATCTCGACCCTCACGGTACTTTTGGGCGCGACCTCGCCCGCGGCACTGTCGACCATGTTTTCGCCGTTTACTGCCTATGTGTTCTTGGTCTTTACGCTGCTGTACCCGCCCTGTGTGGCAGCCATCGGTGCCGTTAAGAGCGAGCTGGGCGCGCGCTATGCCGTGGCCGTATTCGCGTTCCAGGTGACGGTCGCCTGGATCGTGGCGTTTGTCGTGCATTCGGCGGGCATATTGCTGGGGTTGGCTTAGCTATTTATTGACGGCGCAACCTCTGTGTATTGAGTTGATTGTGGCCCCGCATCTGTACTGACGGATGCGGGGCCGTTGCTATATAATCGCCTCCGCTCAAAATGATTGGAGACGTTATATATGAGTCAGGCAAGGCAAGACGGCATCACGCTCAAGCAGTGGCTCCCGCTCGTCGGGCTCACCTGTTGTGCGTTCGTGTTCAACACGTCGGAGTTTATGCCCATCGGCCTTTTGACTGATATCGCCGCGTCGTTCTCGCTCACCGAGGCCCAGGCGGGCATCATGATCTCGGTCTACGCCTGGGGCGTCATGCTGCTGTCGTTGCCGCTCATGGTGTTTGCCTCGCGCTTCGAGTTCAAGCGGATGCTGCTGGGCGTGCTCGCCGTGTTCTCGCTGGGCCAGTTTCTGTCCGCTGTGGCGCCGACTTATCCCATCCTGGTCTGCGCGCGCCTGGTGGTCGCCTGCGCACACGCCGTGTTCTGGTCGGTCGCTTCGATTATGGCCTCGCGCCTGGTCGACACTCGCCACGGGGCGCTCGCCATCAGCATGATCGCTACGGGCTCGTCCATCGCGCAGATCTTTGGTCTGCCCCTCGGCCGCGCTATTGGCTTGGCCGTGGGCTGGCGCATGACGTTTGCCGTGGTCGGGGTCCTCTCGGCCATCGCGGTCGTCTACCAGGCGACCGTGTTCCCGGCCATGCCGGCGGGCGAGCGCTTTACGCTCAAACAGCTGCCCGAGCTGCTCAAGAACCCGTTACTCATCGCGCTTTATGCGGTCACGGTGTTCATGGCAACCGGCTATTATGCGGGTTACAGCTATATCGAGCCGTTCCTGGAACAGGTCGCGCACGTCGACGCAAGCGCTATTACCATGACGCTGACGGCGTTCGGCTGCTCTGGCCTGCTCGGAAGCTGGCTGTTTGGCCGCCTGTTCGATGGGCACCGGTTCCCGTTTCTCGCGATTACGCTCTCCGGCGTGCCGGTGGCCCTGCTGCTCATGGGCCCGGCTG
>CABUUG010000049.1 GCA_902494605.1 uncultured Collinsella sp. | reverse complement strand
GCCGCACGCCAGATTCGCGAGTTCCACCAGCGTGAGGTCGAGCAGAGTTGGTTTACCACGCGCCCGGACGGCACGATGCTCGGCGTTAAGGTGACCCCGCTCGCGGCGGCTGGCATCTATGTGCCGGGCGGCCGCGCGCAGTATCCCTCCACGGTGCTCATGAACGCCATTCCCGCCAAGGTTGCCGGCGTCAAGCGCGTGGTCATGGTGACGCCGCCGCAAAAGGACGGCCTGATTAGCCCCTATACGCTCGCCGCGGCAAAGCTCGGCGGCGTGGACGAGATCTACATGGTGGGCGGCGCTCAGGCCGTGGCCGCGCTGGCATACGGTACTGAGACCATTCCGCGCGTCGACAAAATCACCGGTCCGGGCAACGCCTTTGTCGCCGCCGCCAAGCAGATTGTCTCGGGCGACGTGGGTATCGACATGGTCGCCGGCCCCTCCGAGGTCTGCGTGCTGGCCGATGCCACGGCCAAGCCTATGGTGGTCGCGGCCGACCTGATGGCCCAGGCCGAGCACGATCCGCTGGCAGCCTGCTATCTGGTGACCTGCGACGAGCAGTTTGCGCGCGAGGTCGAGGCGGGAATCGACATTCTGGTAGCGCAGTCCCCGCGTGCCGAGATCACGCGCGCCTCACTCGATAACGAGGGCACCATCGTGGTGGCCACCGACATGGCCGCTGCCGTCGAGGCGGTGAACACCGTGGCGCCCGAGCACCTGGAACTGCACTGCAAGGATGCGATGGGTCTGCTTGGCGGTATCCGCAACGCCGGTGCCATCTTTGTGGGCGCTTGGAGCTCCGAGCCGCTCGGCGATTATGTTGCCGGCCCCAACCACACGCTGCCGACCGGCGGCACGGCCATGTTCTCCAACCCGCTTTCGGTCGAAGAGTTTGTTAAGCGCTCGAGTGTCATTTGCTATACGCCCGAGGGCCTGCTCTCCGACGCTCCCGCAACACAGCGCCTGGCCGAGGCCGAGGGCCTGTGGGCGCACGCGCTTTCTGCCGCACTGCGCCGCCGCGTGTTGGAGCGGGGCGAGGATGCCGTGAGCGCCGCGTCGCTGGCTGCGGCCGACCTGACCAAGGTTGCCTGGCCGGGCGACGCCGTGGCGACGGTTGCCGAGGGTGTGGACCTGGCGGCGGCGGGCGGTGCCGCTGGCGCGGTCGTCGAGGGTGTGGACCTGGCGGCTGCGGGCGCGGATGGCGTTGGCGCGACCGGCGAGGAGGCCTAATATGGCCGAACTCACGCCGCGCATGAAGGAGCTCGTCCAGCCCTACTTGGCCGGTATTGAGCCCTACGATCCTAACTTTACGCCCACGCGCATCAACCTTTCGGCCAACGAGAACACCTATCCCGTGCCGGCCGGCGTGCGCGAGGCGGTCGACGCCGCCCTGGCTGCCACGCCGCTCAACCGCTATCCCGATCCCATGTCCAACGACTTGCGCGACGAGCTTGCTGCCTGGCATGGCGTGACGCGCGAGAACATCTGCGTGGGAAACGGCGGCGACGAGCTGCTCTATAACTATCTGCTGGCGTTTGGCGGTGCGGGGCGGACCCTGCTCAACTGCCCGCCGTGCTTTAGCGAGTATGCGTTCTTTGCGTCGCTCTGTCAGACCGAGGTGCGCGACGTGTGGCGCGATCCGGCGACCTTTGAGCTCGACCAAGCTGCTGTGCTCGCGGCCGCGCCCGAGTGCAACCTGGCAATCGTGACCTCGCCCAACAATCCCACGGGTGACGTGGCGCCGCGCGACTTTGTCGCGGCCCTGTGCGATGCGTGCCCTGGCATGGTAATGGTCGACGAGGCCTACGTTGAGTTTGCCGACGATTCGTTTGGCGCGGCCACCACGGCGCAGGGACTTATCGTCGAGCATCCCAACCTGGTGATTCTGCATACACTGTCCAAGGCGTTTGGCGCCGCCGGTGCGCGTCTGGGCTATGTGATCGCGGCACCCGAGGTCATCGACGTGTTCGCGGCGATTCGCCAGATCTATTCGGTCAACGTGCTGAGCCAGGCGGCGGCGCTTGCCTGTGTGCGTGCCCGTGATGCCTATGCACCCGTGGTGGCGCAGGTCGCATCCGAGCGCGAGCGCGAGCTGGCCGCTCTGCGCGCGATGGCTGCCGAGGGCTTGCCCGTGGAGGTGTGGCCGAGCGCGGCGAACTTTGTGCTCGTACGCACGCCACATGCCACGCGCGTGCGCGAGCGCCTACGCGATGAGTATTCGATTTTGGTGCGCGACTTTAGCTATGCGCCGGGGCTTGCGGACTGTCTGCGCATTACCGTGGGTACCCCGCAGGAAAATGATGAGGTGCTGGCTGCGTTTGCCGCGCTGGTGAAGGAGGAGATGTAGATGGGCCGCTATGCCGAGGCAACCCGTAAGACGGGGGAGACCGATATTGTCGTAAAGCTCGACCTGGATGGAACCGGTGCGTGCGATATCTCGACCGGCGTGCCGTTTTTCGACCACATGCTCAACGCCTTTGGCCGCCACGGTTTGTTTGATTTGACGGTACACGCGGTGGGCGACGTGGAAGTTGACGCGCACCATACCGTCGAGGATACGGGCATCGTGCTGGGCGAGGCGTTTTGTCAGGCGCTGGGCGACAAGGCGGGCATTACGCGCTTTGCCGACGCGGCGATCGCCATGGACGAGACGCTCGTGATGGCCGCCGTTGACATCTCGGGTCGCGGGCAGGCCTACTGCGAGCTGCCCGTGCCGACTGAGCGCGTGGGCAGCTTCGATACCGAGCTGGCCGTCGAGTTCTTCTACGCCTTTGCGCGCGATGCCAAGCTCACGCTGCACGTGCGCGAGCTGGCAGGCGGCAATTCGCATCACATTATCGAGGCGGCCTTTAAGGCCGTGGGTCGCACGATGCGCCACGCCTGCGAGCTCGATCCCCGCGTGCAAGGCATCCCCAGCACCAAGGGCTCACTGTAACCGCCACAAGGGTAAAACCACCACAAAGGTGCCTGTCCCCTTTGTGGTGGTTTTGGATGATGAGATAAGGGAGGGTCGCGTGGACGAACCGAAGATCGTGGTGGTCGACTACCACAAGGGCAACTTGTCGAGCGTCGTGCGCGGGCTTGCGCGCGCCGGTGCCGCCGCCTGCACGTCGGACGACCCGGAGCAGATCCGTAACGCCGACGGCCTGGTCATCCCGGGCGTGGGTGCGTTCTACGACGCGATTGCCTTTATGCGCGAGAGCGGCGAGGCGGACGCGGTGCTCGACGCCGTTGCCGCCGGAACTCCGCTGCTCGGCATCTGCCTGGGCCTTCAGCTGTTTTTTGAGCGTGGCGACGAGGGCGTGCCGGCGGACGAGGGTGCGGACGCGGACGATGATGCCTCCGAGCAGGCCGGCGGCCCCTGGGTCGATGGCCTGGGCATCATGCGCGGCTCGTGCACGCGCCTGGAGTCGAGCCGACTGAAGGTGCCGCACGTGGGTTGGGACCAGGTGCACATGACGCCCGCCGGTGCGGCCGATCCGCTGCTCGCCGGTTTTGCCGAGGGCGCCAACATGTACTTCACCCACAGCTATGCGGTGGCCGACGATGCCGATGCCGCCGATGTTCTGGCGCGCACGCACTACACGCGGAGCTTCCCGTGCATCGTGCGCCACGGCAACGTGTGGGGCTGCCAGTTCCATCCCGAGAAATCCTCTGCGTTGGGTCAGCGCATTCTTAAGAACTTCGTGAGCATCGTCGAGGGGGCCGGCCGATGATTCTGTTTCCCGCAATCGATTTGATCGGCGGCAAGGTCGTGCGCCTGGAGCGCGGCGACCGGAGCCGCTGCAAGGTATATTCCGACGACCCCGTGGCCGTCGCCCGCTCGTTTGCCGAGCAGGGCGCAAGCTGGGTACACGTCGTCGACCTGTCCGCTGCCTTTGGCGAGGACGAGGACGCGTGCGCTGCCAACTCGGCAGCGGTCGAGGCCATCTGCGGCGTCGAAGGTCTGTCCGTGGACGTGGGCGGCGGCGTTCGCTCGCTTGCACGCATCGACGAGCTGGCCGGCTACGGCGCGCGTCGCATCGCGCTGGGTACGGTGCTCGTGACCGAGCCGGGTTTTGCCGAGGTGGCGGCCAAAGGCTTTGGCGAGCTGCTGGTGGCTGACATTGCCGCACGCGATGGCCAGGTCAAGGTGAACGGCTGGCGTGACGGCGCGGGCGTGGCGCTCGACGACGCCGTGGCGCAGCTTTCCGAGCTGGGCTTTAAACACCTGGTCTATACCGATATCGCGCGCGACGGCATGCAGACGGGCATCGATGTGGCGGCGTATCGCCACGTGGCCGAGGTCGCGGGCTTTCCCGTCGTGGCTTCGGGCGGTATCTCGACGCTCGACGATATCCGTGCACTGGCCGCGGTGGGCGAGGATGCCATCGAGGGCGCCATTACCGGTCGTGCGCTCTACGAGGGCAACTTTACGCTGGCCCAGGCGTTGGCCGCCGCCCGAGGGGAGGAGTAGCCCATGCTTACCAAGCGCGTGATTCCCTGTCTGGATGTTAAGGACGGCCGTGTGGTCAAGGGCGTCAACTTTGTGAGCCTGCGCGATGCGGGCGACCCGGTGGAGCTGGCCCGCGCCTACGACCGCGAGGGTGCGGACGAGGTCGTATTTTTGGACATTACCGCGACGAGCGACAACCGCGCGACGACCATCGAGATGGCGGCGCACGCGGCCGAGGAGCTCGCTATTCCCTATACCGTGGGCGGCGGTTTTCGCGACTTGGCGTGCATGCGCACCATGGTTGCCGCCGGCGCCGACAAGGTGTCGCTTAACTCTGCCGCCGTGCGCGATCCGTCGTTGATCAGCCAGGCCGCCGCGGCGTTTGGCAGCCAGGCCGTGGTCGTGGCGATCGATGCCAAGCGTGTAGGCCTGCCCGGCGAGCCGAGTGCCGACAAGTGGGAGGTCTTTACCGCGGGTGGCCGTAATGCCACAGGCATTGACGCGGTAGCGTGGGCCGAGGAGGCGGCTCGTCGCGGCGCCGGCGAGATCCTGCTCACCAGTATGGACCGTGACGGCACCAAGGCGGGCTTCGACTTGGCACTCACCCGTGCCGTGGCGCGCGCGGTGCCGATTCCCGTCATCGCGAGCGGTGGCGTGGGCACGCTCGAGCATTTTGCCGAGGGCGTGATCGAGGGCGAGGCCGACGCCGTGCTGGCAGCCAGCGTCTTTCACTTTGGAACCTTCAGCATCCGTCAAGTGAAGGAGTATATGGCGTCGCAGGGCATCCCTGTCAGGTTGGACTTCTAGCGCTGCGGCTTGCCCAGGCACCCGACCTTCCGGCTCCAACCCTCCTCGCGTACTTAAGTACGCGTCGTCGGGCTTGTCGCTCGGAATCTCGGGCATCTGGACAACCCTCGCCGACCTGTGGGGTTTACGGAAATTACTTGGGAGAAATGATGACTGAGGTAATAGAAGCGTCTGATCTTACGTACGACGCCCGCGGGCTGATTCCTTGTGTGGTTCAGCAATATGACACCGGTGAGGTGCTTATGGTTGCTTGGATGAACGAGGAATCGGTGGGGCTGACGCTCAAGACCGGGACCACGTGGTTTTGGAGTCGCAGCCGCCAGGAGCTCTGGAACAAGGGCGCGACGAGCGGCAATATGCAGGAGGTTAAGGAACTCTGGGCCGACTGCGATAGCGATACGCTACTGGTTAAGGTTGACTCTCCGGGCCCGGCCTGCCATACCGGCAACCGTACCTGCTTCTTTAAGAAACTCGCGTAGGGCGGGCACCCTGTTGGGCGCTCGGTAAAACGGAAAGGATTGAACTATGGGTGTGCGCACCGCAAATGTTCAGGATGGAAATATCGGCGAGACGCTGACGGGTCTGGCCGAGGTGATTCATGGCCGTCGCGACGCGTCGCCGCAGGAGAGCTATACCGCTCGCCTGCTGACCGACGTCGAGGACGAGCTGCTCAAGAAGCTTGCCGAGGAGGCGAGCGAGGTCATCATGGCCTGCAAAGATAACGATCACGACCACATCCGCTACGAGGCCGGCGACCTGATTTACCATCTGCTCGTAACGCTCGAACGCTACGGTATCACCCTCGACGAACTGGCCGGCGAACTCAACGCTCGCCGCCACTAGTTTTAGGCGAGGGGTGTGGATTCCCATTCGCCGGTGGCGTGGGGGATGTCGAAGGTTCGATAACCGCAGTCGTAGGCGTGGGCCTGAGCCTCGCGGATGTTCCAGCAGATATCGCAGGCGCGGTGCGCGTCCGAGCCAAAAGTAATCGGCACCTCGGCGTGGGCGAAGCAACGCAGCAGCCCGGTCGCGGGATAGAAGTCGTCGAGTCCCTTGCGCGGTGCGGCGGTCGAGACCTCAACGCGGCGACCCGTATCGTGGGCGCATTCGGCCATCTGCTCCCAAAACGGCGCCGGGTCAAAATCGGGCGCAAAGCCCTCCTTCGAAAAGCGCATGACCAGGTCGGGATGGGCCATCACGTCAAAGTCGAGCGGGCTTTCGCAAACACGGCACCAGTCATCGACATAGCGCTCCCATACGCCGCGCACCCCCAGGTTTTCCCAAACGTGCAGGTTGGTGTCGTCGTCGACCCAACCGCAAGGGGAATCGGGTGTATCGGGGCGAGCGACGTTTTCCGTTCCCGCCGTACCCGCGGCACCGGCCATGATATCGCCGGGGTCGCCAATCCAGTGCACGCTGCCCAAGCGCACCACGGCGCCCTGGGACCAGTGCTCAACCAAGGGTTCGCAGCCCTCGTACCAATCGCATTCAAAACCGTAGATAAAGGTGAGCTCCGGCGCGATCTGCGCGGCGAGTTTGCGGGCGTCCTCAAAGGCCAGACGATGTGCCGGCAAGTCGCCCTCGACAACCTGCACTTCGCAGTTGGCGTCCATGCTGGCGGGCAGGGTGAGATGGTCAGTCGAGACCATGACGCAGCACCCGGCCGCAGCAGCGGCGCGAACGTTGTCCTCAAACGAGGCGTGCCCGTCCGAAAACGAGGTGTGGGTATGGCAATCGACCAGCGGGCAAGCGGGCATGGCGGCTCCTTTGCGTCAAGCGAATCCGCTCCATTGTAACGGCGCGGCCCCTGGCGCGCCGGGAACGCCGCAAGTCGGAACCGACTGGAAAGGACAGATGGCGCGCAAGGACTGCCACACGACATCGACCTTGCCTCAAACGTGTACATCAGCCTTCAAAAGCTGCAAATAATGACATGTTTGGAGGCTGATGTACATGTTTGGCTGAGGCGGTGGAGTGTCGGTTTCTTGCGGACAAGGAAAATCGCGCTCATCATGCGCCGCCACACTCGCACAGTCCGTGATGTGCTAGCGTTTGGGTGAACAAAACGAGCCCGTGCGGAAAGGATTCGGACCGTATGCAACGTGGAAGCACATCTCCGCTGTCCCGCGAGACCGATGCGCCCGAGACCATCGTCAAGCTGGAATGCGACATCGACGACGCGTCGCCCGAGGTGCTCGCCTTCGCCGCCGACCGCCTGCGCGAGGCCGGTGCGCGCGAGGTACATTGGCTGCCCCTCTATTGCAAGAAAGGTCGCCCCGGCTGGCAGCTGCAGGTAATCTGCACCCACGAGGATATCGAGCGCCTGCAGACGATTATCTTTTTGGAGACCACGACCAACGGCATTCGTCGCCAGGTCATGGAGCGCGTCTGCTTGCCGCGCCGCTTTGAGCAGGTGGCGACGCCTTGGGGCGAGGTATCCGTTAAGGTGGCGACTCTGCCCGACGGCAGCGAGCGTGCGGCTCCCGAGTACGAGGATTGCGCCCGCCTTGCCCGCGAGCATAACGTGCCGCTCCAGCGCGTGATGCAGGCGGCACAAGCTGCGGCACTGCGATTTGAGTAACGCGGCCGGCGGCACGCCACGCCCAGCCCCATCAACTCCACCCGAAAGGACCACCCATGAAATACCTCATCGCTTCCGACATTCACGGCTCGGCATACTGGACCGAACGCCTCTGCGCCGCCATCGAGTCCGAGCAACCCGACCGCATCGTGCTGCTGGGCGACCTGCTCTACCATGGCCCGCGCAACGACCTGCCGCGCGACTACGCCCCCAAGCGCGTGATTCCGCTGCTCAACGCCCTGGCCGACCGCATCATCGCGGTGCGCGGCAACTGTGACGCCGAGGTCGACCAGATGGTGCTCGACTTCCCCGTCATGGCCGACTACGCCACCCTGTTTGACGAGACCGGCCGCGAACTGTTCCTGACGCACGGCCACGTCTTTGGCGCCGGCATGCATAACAGCGTTGACCACGCGCCCACGCTGCCCGAGGGCTCCGCGCTCGTCTACGGCCACACGCACATCAAGGTTAACGAGGAAAGCGCCGCGCACCCGGGCCTGTGGCTCTTCAACCCCGGCAGCGTGAGCATTCCCAAGGACGGTACGCACAGCTACGGCATCTACGAGGACGGCGCGTTCCGTCACGTGATCCTGGAGGAGGACTAACCATGGCGCAGCACATGGCTCAACAAAATGCCGAGGGCTCGCGCGATCTGTCCACGCTGGTCGACGCGTCGGCCGAGCTGCAGCATCTGGTGCAGACCATCTGGCGTCTGCGTCAGCCCGATGGCTGCCCGTGGGACCGCGAACAGACGCATCAGAGCATCGGCAAGAACATGATCGAGGAGGCCTACGAGGCGCTCGACTGCATTGAGGCCGACGACGCGGCGCACCTGCGCGAGGAGCTGGGCGATGTGCTCATGCAGGTAGTGCTGCATGCGCAGATTGCGGCGGACGCCGGTGAGTTTACGCTGGCCGATGTGGCACGCGATATCGACGCCAAGCTCATCCGCCGCCACCCGCACGTGTTTGGCGATGCGGATGCCGATAACTCCGACGATGTGCTCAAGATCTGGGACGAGGTTAAGCTTGCCGAGAAGGCTGCCAAGGACAAGGCCGTGGCAGCAGGCGAGGCTGCGCCCGAGGGCCTGCTCGACGGCGTGCCCACACATCTGCCGGCGCTGATGCAGGCCCAGAAGGTGTCGCGCAAGGCGGCGGCCGTGGGCTTTGAGTGGGAGACGGTCCAGGATGTGTGGGACGAGGTTGCCGAGGAGCGCGCTGAGTTTGAGGCCGAGGCTCCCGGCTCGCCCGAGCGCGAAATGGAGTTTGGCGACCTGCTCTTTGCCTTGGTCAACGTTGCGCGCAAGGAGGGAATCGACGCCGAGAGCGCCCTGCGCGCCAGCACGGCAAAGTTCCGCCGCCGCTGGGCCGCAATGGAGCAGATGGCGGCCAACGCTCATGTAGATCTGACTGAGCTTTCGACCCACGGCCTCAACGACCTCTGGGATGCCGCAAAGGCAGAGGAGTAAGACTGCGGGAACGACGGGCTGACATGCCTCATCGTTCCCGCTAAATTTTTCGAAAAATAATTGTATCCCTCGGCTAACTTAGGGCATAATGCAAAAAGTGCGACATGGCTAACTTGCAAACCAAAGCGCCACATTGGCGCAATGCCGTGTCGCCAAGCATTCAACCCGTTTCCAAGTGAGAGGGAGACAACATGAGCGATATTTTGGACGTCTACGGTCGTGAGGTACTCGACAGCCGCGGCAACCCCACCGTCGAGGTCGAGGTCGTGCTCGAGGACGGCAGCTTCGGTCGCGCGATGGTGCCTTCGGGCGCTTCGACCGGCGCTTTCGAAGCTTGCGAGCTGCGCGACGGCGACAAGGGTCGCTACCTGGGCAAGGGCGTCTCGCAGGCCGTCGAGCACGTCAACAACGAGTGTGCCAACGCCGTCGTGGGCCTCGACGCCTTCGACCAGCGCGCTGTCGATGTTGCGTTGATCGCTGCGGACGGTACGCCCAACAAGACCAAGCTCGGCGCCAACGCGATTCTGGGCGTGTCGCTGGCCGTTGCCCGCGCTGCGGCAGAGTCGGCGGGCCTGTCGCTGTACCAGTACCTGGGCGGCGTCAACGCCCACCTGCTGCCCACGCCCATGATGAACATCCTCAACGGCGGCGTGCATGCCGACAATAACGTTGACTTCCAGGAGTTCATGATCATGCCGGTGGGCGCCCCGAGCTTTGCCGAGGGCCTGCGTTGGTGCGCCGAGGTCTACCACACCCTCAAGGGCGTGCTGCACGAGGCAGGCCTGGGCGGCGGCGTGGGCGACGAGGGCGGCTTTGCGCCCAACCTCAAGACCAACGCCGAGCCGTTCGAGTACATCACCAAGGCCGTGGAGAAGGCCGGCTTTAAGCCCGGCGTCGACTTCATGTACGCCATGGATCCGGCCTCGACCGAGTTCTACAACGCCGAGACCGGTATGTACGAGCTCAAGGGCGAGGGCGTGGAGTACACGAGCGCCCAGATGGTCGATTACTGGGAGAAGCTCGTCGACACCTACCCCATCATCTCCATCGAGGACGGCATGGCCGAGGAGGATTGGGACGGCTGGGTCGAGCTCACCCGTCGCATTGGCAACAAGGTGCAGCTGGTGGGCGACGACCTGTTCGTCACCAACACCGAGCGCCTCAAGAAGGGCATCGAGCTGGGCGCCGCCAACGCGATCCTGGTCAAGGTCAACCAGATCGGCACGCTCACCGAGTCGCTCGAGGCCATCGAAACCGCCAAGGAGGCCGGCTACGCTTGCATCGTGAGCCACCGTTCCGGCGAGACCGAGGATTCCACGATCGCCGACCTGGTCGTGGGCGTCAATGCCGGCCAGATCAAGTCGGGCGCCCCGTGCCGCAGCGACCGTATTGCCAAGTACAACCAGCTCATCCGCATCGAGGACGAGCTCGAGGGCAGCGCGCGCTACGCCGGCAAGGCCGCGTTCTACAACATCCGCTAGGCAGCGGCGTGTGCGGCGGCGGGGCTGACTCGGATTCGCCTCGCTTCCGCCGGGCACTGTTGAGCACCATTGGGCGCTGGGCCATATGGCTCAGCGCCTTTTTTATGTCGAGCAAAGGCTGGCGAAGGCGGTGCGGGCGCTCGTGCTATAACTAAAGGACTTAGCGCAAACAAACCTCAACCGCACAAGGCGCACATGGATCAGATTTACGACAACAGGTATTATTCCGCCGGTTCGCGTGAGCCGTCGCCTCGTCGTGCGCGTACCGCGCAGCTTGGCGGGTCTGGTTATGCTGGTGCTGATCGCTCCAGGTATAGCTCGCCGGCGACTTCGCATCCCAATGCTCAGCCAAATAGTTCCTTGGATAGTCCGGTGCGCCCATCGCGTTCCGCGCATGCGTCGCGCCCTTCGACCCAGGCGTCCGACAAGCCGCGCCGTCCCTCAAGCCGTCTTTCCGGCTCGGACTTTATGCACTACGCCAACGACAACGCTGTGGTCAAGGCAATTTACGACTTTACCCACGGTCCTCAGCGAGGGCTATTCATCGGCATTGTCGTTGCCCTGGTGCTCGTGAGCCTGTATTTCCCCGTGCGCGATCTGTACGTGGCAAAGCGTTCGAGCGATATCTTGGCCAAGCAGGTCGAGATTCGTCAGCAATACAATGATGAGCTGCAGAAAAGCGTCGACAAGCTGCTCTCGGAGGAGGGTATCAAGGACGCGGCATCCGAGGACTTGGGCCTGGTGATGCCCGGTGAGAAGAGAATTGAAGTGCAGGGCCTGGACGACGATTCGGATTCGTCTTCGAGCAAGAAGTCGTCGAACGCCAAGAAGGCCAGCGAAGTTGCCAAGGAAATCGAAGACGTCGGTAAGGACGCGCCGTGGTACATTCAGGCGCTCGACATGCTGTTTGGGTTTAACGGTGTCGAGGGCCAGACGGTCGTGTCCAACGGCAAATAGCGCCCG
>CABUUG010000048.1 GCA_902494605.1 uncultured Collinsella sp. | reverse complement strand
TGGATATGAGGACCGACTTCATTTGGTTTAAGGTCGAGGTCCCCGAGGGCGTCGAGATCACCGACGTCGCAGGCGACACCGCCGACAGGGCCCAGTTTAAGTTCACCGAGAGCGAGCACGCCAGCGACCGCTTCATCCCTGTCTTCGATCCTGACAAGAACGCCGATGAGTTGTTCGACTACGAGGCAAAGTGGAAGGCCAACTCTGGATGGACCGAGAGCGATCCCGTTAAGTACAATGGCAAGACCTGGCGCAGTGCCTACTTCACGCACTCGGGCGGCGTAACGACCGAATACTTCACCGACGTTGACGGCGGCAGTGTGTATGTGCGTATCGACAACGTCGAGGAGCACAAGGACGCCGTCGAGACCATGATGAAGTCTCTGGAATTTGCCGACGACATCGCCGAGGCCAAGACCGAGGCCATGGACGTCAAGCTCGACGATATCGAGATCAAGCGCTAAGCGACTGGCGAGCGCAGCGGGAAACACGGGCGCAGTGCAAACAAGTGACGGTACCCCAGCGCTTCGTACCCAGGGAGGGCCGGTAAACCGACCCTCCCTTTCTTATGCCTGTAGCCGACGAACGCGAGGATGCCGGACGTCGGAACCGCCCCAAATGTGGCAACAGTACGAAAACGACAAACGCCCCAACACGTCCGCCCGCCGATTTATTGTGCCGCGCAGGCAATTAAACCAGCATCTTTAAACATCTGAGCAGTATAGTGACCAAAACTATCGCATAACCGCACTCTGCGAATGGAGAAGTTATGACCGAACACCACGCCATCAGCCGCCGAGCATTTACGTTGGGCCTTGGACTCGCGGCGTTGTCGCCACTTGCAAGCCTGCCCGAAACCGCCATGCTGGGCATTAGCCCGCGGGCAGCCTTTGCGGACAGCACGGCCGGGCCAGCAGTCAGCCTCGACAATTTCGTCATTCGCCTTCGCCCCGCGGGCTATTTTCGTACCGCAAGCGTTAACGAAGACGGCAACGTCATCGGCAACGTCTGCCATCTGTTTAATGACGGCACGTCCAGCAAGCTCATCCTTGAGAACGTAACGACCAAGAATGACGATACAAACTGGTATGCTATCCGCACCTTGCTCAATTTCGAAGAGCATAAAAAGACGGGCTACAGCATTTGGTCGGTCGATGGCGACTCGGACAAAGACGGAAAGGTCATCCACGTATGGAGTGGCGAGCATGACGGCAAGCCCAGCCGCTCTTTTGCGTTCGAGCGTCAATCAAACGGAACCTATATCATCCGAGACCGCACGGTCGAGAAAGAAACCGAGAAAAAAGACATTAAGTACCTGGCAATAGAATCGAACGGCGAAGACCAGGACAACAATAAGATCTGCCATAAGAGTAAGAGCATTCCGTGGGAGCTCGAACTTATCGGTTACGACATGAAAAAGAACGATGCCACGGTTAGCAGCCTCGACTGGATCACGTACAGCAGCTACGTCGATGGGCCATGTTGGATGAAATACGTCGACGACAACAAGTTCCTCGACGAGCTGAGCATCCCGGGTACGCACGATTCGGGCACCTGTAGCGTGGACAACGACACCGAGCCCCAATCCTCGCAAGTAAAATGCCAGCAGGATTACATTCCCACGCAGTTGCTCGAAGGCATTCGCTATTTTGATATCCGGCTCGGAAAGGGCGACAACCCCGGTATCGACCACGGGGATTACTACCTGCTCAAAAAAGACGCGTACTTTATGCATCTTTCCGATGTCATAGGCTACTTCAAAACGTTTTTGAACGAAAACCCGACAGAAGCGCTCATCATGCTTGTATCACGAGGCAACGACGAGGCTACCGACGAAAGTGTTACGACGGCTTTCGCCAAGGTTTTAGACGACAACCCCAAACTGTTCTATACGTCGAGCCGAATCCCCACGCTACACGAGGTGCGCGGAAAGATCGTTCTGCTGCGTCGATTTAGGCTCGCCGGCAACAGTGTAAGCGGCCACACGTGGGGCCTCGACCTTACCGAATGGGATGACAAGATCAAGGCTCACTCCGACAGCGCCACTATGTGTCTCGTCCAAGACGCGCGGGGCTTTGAAGCCGCGGGGGAAACAGGCGACAAAGAGCCCTATTGCACCAAGGTATACGCCCAGGACAAGTACAAACTCACGGGAACCGACAAGCTCAGCTGGGTCGATAATGCGCTGAAGGAAACGACCGGGCGCACGCGCAACAAGGTGGACGTCGTGGACGATGACGGGGCCAATGTGCCAGTCCAGGAGCGTTGCTGGTCTATCAACTACACCAGCTGCACGGGCTTGTCGCACGGAGGCAATCCTTTTACCTCGGCACGAGTGGTCAACGAGCATCTGTACAAGAGCCCGTACATCAACCCCAGCGACAACAAGGATACGAAGTCAGATTACCTCAAGCACATTGGCATCATCGCATCCGACTTTGTTGATGCGGCGCTGGCCCGGAGCATCTACCAGCGCAATTACGATTACGATACACAGCACAAGCAGACAGCTTCGTACTACCTCCCGACCTGCATGCGCATGACGTACGGCGACTCGCTGAGCGATGCCTCGCTCCAGGATGGCAAGACCGTTGGCGAGGGCCATTTCCGCCTCGTCAACAGCAGCAACGTACTCAACGTGGCGGCTTCGGGCCATGCGTTTGCCATCGAATATGTTGATGTCGATGCTCTGGGCAACGAGACCGTCACGGGGCTGCAGGGCTCCGTGCCCATCGATATCGATCCACGCGCGCTGACACCCCATTTTGAGGGACTCGAAGGCCTTAAGGCCGGCGAGGACGTGCGCGCCAAGATCACGGCGCTGCTCGACGGCAAGCTCGAAAACGATGTCTGCACGGCCCAGCTCGAGTTTATGCACGATGCGAACGGCGCTCCGGGAACGATGATGGCCGAGGGCGAGGCATTTACCGCGGGAACGTACTGGGTGCGCGCGAATGGGCTTTTGGGCGACGCGGCACAAAACTACACGCTCGCCAGCAACGGGGCCGCGAGCTTTGCCGTAGCGGCCTCGGGCAGCGCGGGCGGCGCCGGCACCGACAGCGGTACCAACGCAGGCAGCACCGACAAGAACGGTAAGGTCAACAAGCGCAAGGGATCAGGCGAAAAGCTTGCCGGCACAGGCGACGGCTCTGGCATCGCCGCCGGGCTCGCTGCCGCCGCCGTGGCGACAACGGTCGCAGGTGCAGCAATGCTTGCCAGCGACCGCGACAATACCGAGGACGTTAACGAATAGGCAAGCCAGTCTTTTGGGCGCATTAACTCAATCGGGGCGCAGAATACCGTTCTGCGCCCCGATTTTTACCTTGGCCCGAACGCCGCTATCGGCTACATCACCATGTTCAGCGCTTTCACAAATTCCTGGGCCTTCGCACGGCTACTCAGGCTAAAGACGCAAGCGGTCAACAGCCTGTTACGCAGGAAAACGTCGCGACCCTTGATCCTGTTGACCCCCGTGATGTCCTTAAGGTAGACAATCTCGGTGTGCTTGCCACCAAAAGTGCCCTTCTTGAGCACCTCAATACGGTTGGGGTAGATCTTGACGTCTTTATACCTACCCGAACCTTTGTCCTGGAATAGCAGCGTGTTGTTGTCCATACGCGTCACTCCCGTGGGGTTCGCTAAAACTGCCTCTATGGTCACATTTTAACCACCGCAAGGCTCCCATACGAAGGTGCCAAACAGCACAGTAATGCGAGTCCGCGCGAGGCTTTAAACTAAATGCGATAAAGATGCATTCCACAAGAGGAAAGTGGGGCGACAGTGATGGGTGAACTGGTAAACCGTGGAGAATCGGCAATCGTGCCCGAAGGTTTTTACAAGCAGGTTTCCTCGATTCTCAACGCCGCTCGCGACAAGGCCTATACCGCCGTTAACTTTGCGATGGTTGAGGCGTATTGGGAGATCGGCAAGAGCATTGTTGACGAGCAGGGCGGAGAGGAGCGCGCAGCATATGGGGAGGCATTGATTGCAGGCCTCTCCAGAAGGCTTACCGCGGATTTCGGAAGAGGCTTTGGCATCGCAAACCTTCGCAATATGCGTCAGTTCTTTCTTGCGTTTCCAATTCGCGACGCACTGCGTAGCGAATTGAGCTGGACTCATTACCGCAGGTTGATGCGCATTCCCGACCCTGATGCTCGCGCCTGGTACATGAACGAATGCGCCGATTCTCGTTGGAGCACGCGTCAGCTCGAGCGCCAGATCAACACCATGTTCCGCGAGCGCCTACTTGCCAGCAAGGACAAAGAGGCCGTCACCCAGGAAATCCAAAAGAGCGCCCCGGCTCGTCGCCCCGAGGATATCATCCGCGACCCATATGTACTGGAGTTTTTAGGTTTCTCGGACGATGCTACGTTTCGTGAGAGCGATCTAGAGCAGGCGCTCATCACGCATCTTCAGAAGTTCCTGCTGGAGCTTGGCCGTGGCTTCGCTTTCGAGGCGCGCCAAAAGCGCATCACCTTTGATGGGCGCCATTTCTATATTGACCTTGTTTTTTACAACTATCTGATGCGCTGCTTCGTGCTCATCGACCTTAAGACGGACGACCTTACGCATCAGGACCTGGGCCAGATGCAAATGTATGTGAACTACTACACGCGCGAGCTCATGAACGAAGGCGACAATCCGCCCATAGGCATCGTGCTCTGCGCGGACAAAAGCGATTCGATTGTCGAGTACACGCTGCCCGAAGACAACGACCAAGTGTTTGCCGCCAAATACCTGCCGTATCTTCCAAGCAAGGAAGAGCTGGCGCGCGAACTAAGCGCCGAGTACCGCGCCATCAACGAAGCGACCAATGGCGAAACGCAAGGGTAGCAGCACGTTGCGACCGAAGCCACCGCAGCCGTCGCAGGCGCACTCGCGGTTGCGACGCACGCTACGAAACAATACCGGTCATGGACGCCGGCAACGACATTCTAGCCGTGGCTGGCGAGCGTGACCTGACAGGCAAAGACGCGGCCTTCGTCTGATGTGGGTCCATTGGCTGCCACAGAAAAGGGCCGGTTGCAGCCGGCCCTTTAGACGATAATACCTGCGTTGCCCGCGCTTCCGAAGTGTGACTAGCTGAGGAGCGGGTTCCGCGGCACAACCTGATTTTACCCAGTGAGGAGGCTCTTTTGCAGCCGCTCCACTGTTTATTTACATCTGGTACCCTCAAACAATCAGACGGCAGCCCGCACTCCTGAGAGCTGCCCCGCACCCCCGGCCATCACCTTACGGCAACAACCGGTGCTACTCCCCTACTTCCCAAATAGCGCACCCAGCAGACCGCGGCGTTTGGGCTTCTCCTCTCGGTAGGAACCCTCGACGGCGGCTGCAACCTGTCGCGGTTGCTCGCCGCCTCCACGGCGCACGATCTGGTACAGGAAGGGCGATTTAACGTATTTGACCTCGACGGGCGTGGCGTGCACGGTGCTCTCACCGGACAGATGCAGGCTCGGGCTGAGCGGTGCCACCACATGCGTCTCGCGCTTGTCACTAAACACCACCGCAGCCGCGCGGCCCGTCTGGCCGTTCACGGCGATGCGCACCTGTTCGCCATCGCGACTATCCGAGGCAGGACGATCGACAAAGTACACCGGCACCATAACCAAGCCGTCCTTGTGCTTGCGGGCCTTGCGCGCCCACGTGCGGATGCTCTTTTTATTGAACCCCAGCACCGCCTCGGCGTCGTTGCCCGCAACGTCGAGCGCCAACTTATCAATAACCACCTGGTCCTTGGTAGACGCATCGACGGAGACAACGCGAAAGTCACCTTCCTGCATGGCCGGGTCAAACGGCCCAACCTTGGCAAAGTCCCACGGCTCCAAAATGCCCATGAGGCGAACGTCCAGGTAGTTTGCCCTGGGATATGCCCAGTCGAGCACCTCGTAGTACACCAAGGTCTCCTTGCTCAGGCCCTTGCCCGGGAAGGACGCCATCATGCGCAGGTCCGCCAGCGCCATGGGGAAATAGAAGAGCATCATGTCGTTTTGGATCGCATCTTCCACGTCGTGCCCGGCAAAGGCTTCCGCATACTGGCGCACCAGCTGCAGTGCGTTGGCACGTGCCTGCTGCGGCGAGATTTCGCAGGGAATGCCCTGCTCCGGCACATACTCTGCACCCACGCCCATGGTCAGACGCTTGCTGAAGGTACCGGGCTTGAGCAGGTCGGCAATGCCGATCTTGTTGCCGCAGGACGGGCACTCAAACACGCGCTGCGTTGACTCGCCCTCAAAGGACGCCCCGCAGAAGGGGCAAGGAATGCTCACATGCGTGGCCTCTTGGAACTCTTGCGCCGTGCCGCGATCCTCCCACAGCAGATGTTCCAGGACCGACTGATTGCGCCAGTGTGAATTGAAGAAATACCAGTCCGGGTCCCCCGGGCGCTCGAGTTGCGACACATGCGTGAGCTTGAGCAGTCCATCCACCACCGTCAACGGCGTATGGCGAATGCCCAAAGCGCTCTTGGGCTCTCCGGCGTCCGCCTGCCACGGAATGACCGCACCGCAATAAGCGCACTCAAAGCTGCGCTTAGCTTGGTGCGAGTACATAGGGCCGCCGCAGTTTTGACATTTAATGGCAAACATCTCGTCCATGGAAACGTCCTCCTTTGCACAGGGGCTGTCGACATTAAGTATGTCGAGCAAACAGGCACATGCCCATACCCATGTGGCCCAAAATGGACCACCCAGGCAGACGAAAAGGCTCGCTCGTTAGCGCCGGCAGACTATTGCTGCATTTTCTGAGCATCGGTGCACGGCGCCCCCGCGCGAGCTACACTATCCCCTTAACAAGAATGCGAGGAGATACGCCATGCTATTAGTAAATCGGCTGGTACATACGCTTGTTCCCGGCAGCGAGGACGAGCCGGTCGATGCATCTTGCCGCACCAACGCGGGTTTTACCGCAAGCCTCATCTGCATTGGACTCAACATAACCCTGTGCCTGGCCAAGGGCATCGCGGGCCTGCTCGCCGGCTCCGTCTCCCTCATCGCCGACGCTTTCAACAACCTCTCCGATGCCTCGAGCAACATCGTGAGCCTGCTCGGGTTCCGCCTTGCCAGCCGCCCGGCAGACGAGGGCCACCCTTACGGCCACGGCCGCTACGAGTACCTGGCTGGTCTGTTTGTCGCCGTCCTGGTTTGTGCCGTCGGCATCAACCTAATCCTCGAGTCGGTCACCAAGATCATCAAGCCTTCCCCCACCGCTTACACGTTCATTTCCCTTGCGGCACTGGCTACGTCCATGCTCGTTAAGCTCTGGATGGCAGCGTTCAACCGCACGCTGGGCGATCGCATCGACTCGGAGACCCTCATCGCCACGGCACAGGACTCCAAAAACGACGTCATCACCTCGGGCTCGGTCTTAGCGGCGGCGCTTATTTCGCAAGCGACAGGCTTTGACCTCGACGGCTGGGCGGGCTTGGGCGTGGGCATCTTCATTTGCATCAGCGGCATGGGCCTGGTGCGCGACGCCATCAGCCCGTTGCTGGGGCAAGCGCCCGACCCCAAGCTCGTCCAGGCAATCCGCGACAAGATCATGTCCTATCCGCAGGTCCTGGGCACACACGACCTCATGGTGCACGACTACGGCCCCGGCCGTCAGTTTGCCAGCGCACACGTGGAAATGCCCGGCGAGGGCGATGCCTTTGAGCACCACGAGATTCTGGACACCATCGAACACGATATCAAGCATCAGATGGGCATCGGTATCACGCTACACTGCGACCCCATCGCCACCACCGGCGACGGCCTGCGCGGCTGGGTCAAGCGCGGCATCATGCAGATCGATCCTGCGCTCTCCATCCACGACCTGCACGAGCACGACGGGTTCGTTTCGTTTGACCTGGTGCGTCCCGACGGCTTTGACATATCCGACGAGGAGCTGCTGGAGCTCGTCACGCGCATCGTGCACGAGCGCCGGCCCGATGTCTCATGCGTCGTCACGTTTGATTCGGGCTTCAGCTCGCCCGAGCGTCCGGCCGAGCAGCTGTAGCCCCGCTCCGCTCGTCCGCTAGTTTCCCTGCGCGCCCGAGATGCCGTTTTGCAGGGCGTTCCAGGCATCCGTCGCCATGCCGCCCAAGTTCTGCGCGGTATCGCCCAGGTTTTGTGCCGTGTCGCCCAGCTCTTGCGCCTTGTCTCCCAACTCCTGTGCCTTGTTGCTCAAGTCCTCCAGCGTGTTGGAGCTCGAGCTGTCGGTACCGCTTTGGCCGTCGGACGAGTTGCCTGAGCTGTTCTTGTGCGTGAGCTGAATTTCGAGGTTGCCGCTGTCGTTATAGTAGGCAGAAGTAACGACCCAGTTGGCATCGACGACGGGCGTTGAGCCATCATCAGTCAGGACCACGGCATTCGAAAGATCGGCGCCGCGCGACTTGAGGATCTTCTTGGCGTTGGACCAGTACTGCCCCGGGATATCACTCAGATCGACGGTGCTAGACGAGGCGGACTCGGTTTGCTCGGCAGTGGTATCGGCCGTTGAACTCCCTCGCTTGTTGAGCATGCCCGACACGATGGCAAACACAACCGACAGCGCAAAGAAGATTGCCAGCACGATGAGGATCTTCTTGATCACGCTCGACGAACGCGACGGCTTCTTCTCCTCGTCCTCGCCATATTGCGGAATCGACTTGGGGTACTCGCGATACGGCTCGCGCGACTCGTAGCGAGGCTGCGCCGTGCGAGGCATATACGTCGTCTGCTGAGGCTGCGGAATGGGATTCTGCGGCAGGTCATCATAGGGATTCGGCGTCGAGGCAGCATAAGAATCCTGCGGCGCGTAATCAAACGGATCCGGGGCTGCGTTGCCATAGGGGCCTTGCGAAGATGCAGCGTAAGAATCCTGCGCCGTGTCGCCATAGCCCATAACCCGGGTGGGCTCGGCAGAAGGCTGCGTCGCGGCGGGGTCGGTATAACCGGGGTTGGGAACAACGCGGGTCGCATCGGCGCTATCGCCAACCTGCGCGGAACCGTAGCCGCCCATCACGGTTGTCTTGTCCTGATCCATGCAACGATTCCTTTCCGTCGCGCGTGAGCCTCAAGCTATCCATGCATTCTACCCGCGCAAAAGCCTATGACGGGCAGAGTCCGTCGGTATCTACAAGACATGCGCGGGCCTAAGGATCAAAAAGCCCCGCCGTGCCTTGTGGGCGCGGCGGGGCGGGCTAGCAGCTATGGACAGCAGGCTTAGAACAGGCCGGTGATGTTGCCGTCGTTGTCGACGTCGATGTTTTCGGCCGCGGGCACCTTGGGCAGACCCGGCATGGTCAGAACACTGCCGGTCAGCGCGACCACAAAGTGGGCGCCGGCAGAAACCTTGAGCTCACGCACGGTGATGCGGAAGTTCTCGGGAGCGCCCAGGGCCTTGGCGTTGTCGCTAAAGCTGTACTGCGTCTTGGCGACGCACACCGGCAGGTTGCCAAAGCCGTTCTCGCGCAGCTCGGCGAGCTGGCGCTTGGCGGCCGGCGTAAAGTCAACGCCGTCGGCGCGGTAGACCTTGGTGGCAATGGCCTCGAGAGCGTCGGCCACATCGGCGCCGTCCTCATAGGCAAACTTGAGCTCACTCGGCTGCTCAATCAGACGCATAACCTCATCGGCCAGCTCGAGCGCGCCCTCGCCGCCCTTGGCCCAGACCTCGGATAGCTTAACGTTGACGCCGAGCTTCTGGCACTCGGACTCGATGAGCGCAAGCTCGGCCTCGGTGTCCGTCGGGAATCGGTTGATGGCGACCACGCAGGGCAGACCATAAACGTTCTGGATGTTGTCGACGTGACGCAGCAGGTTGGGCATGCCAGCCTTGAGTGCCTCGAGATTCTCCTCGTTGAGGTCGGCCTTGGCGACGCCACCGTTGTACTTCAGCGCACGAGCGGTCGCGACGATCACGACAGCGCTGGGGCGAACGCCCGTCATGCGGCACTTGATGTCGAGGAACTTCTCGGCACCCAGATCGGCACCGAAGCCGGCCTCGGTAATGGCGACATCGCCAAAGCGCATCGCCATACGCGTGGCCATGATAGAGTTGCAGCCGTGGGCAATGTTGGCGAAGGGACCGCCGTGGACAAACGCGGGCGTGCCCTCGAGCGTTTGCACCAGGTTGGGCTTGAGCGCGTCCTTAAGCAACGCGGCCATGGCACCCTGGGCCTTGAGGTCGCGGGCACGGACGGGCTCGCCGGCAAAGCTATAGCCGACGACAATCTCACCCAAGCGTTCCTTGAGGTCGTTGATGCTCGTAGACAGGCACAGGATTGCCATGACCTCGGAGGCGACGGTGATGTCGAAGCCGTCCTCGCGCGGCACGCCCTGGGCCTTACCACCAATGCCATCGATAACATGGCGCAGCTGACGGTCGTTCATGTCGACGACGCGCTTCCAGGTGATGCGCTTAACGTCAATACCGAGCTGATTGCCCTGCTGGATGTGGTTATCAAGCATGGCGGCCAGCAGGTTGTTGGCAGCACCGATAGCGTGGAAGTCGCCGGTAAAGTGCAGGTTGATATCCTCCATGGGGATCACCTGAGCCCAGCCGCCACCGGCAGCACCGCCCTTAACGCCAAAGACAGGGCCGAGCGAAGGCTCGCGCAGGGCCACGGCACTCTTGACGCCGCGGCGACGCAGGCCATCGGCCAGACCGATGGTCGTGGTGGTCTTGCCCTCGCCCGCAGGCGTTGGGTTGATAGCGGTCACGAGAACGAGCTTGGCCTGGTGATCAGTCGGCTCGTTGAGCAGTGAATAGTCGACCTTAGCCTTGTCGAAGCCGTACGGAATAAGGTGCTTAACGTCGACGCCGGCGTTCTTGGCCACCTCGGTAATAGGCAGCGGCGTGACAGAACGTGCGATTTCGATGTCAGTAGGCATGGGCGGTCCTTTCGTTACCGAATGAGAAAAAGACCAATTCAGCATAGCACGGGCGCGCAATAGTAAAACGCCCATAACCGATGAACGGCGATATGTTTACCCGATGCCCAGCGATAGCCTACAGATGCGCTAAAACAAGCCCATTCCTACAGGGTCGGTTCAATACCCAAATGCTCAAAGGTGCGAAGCGTTGCCTGGCGGCCCTGGGGCGTGCGAATCATCAAGCCGCACTGCAGCAGATAGGGCTCGTAGACATCCTCAAGCGTACCCGGGTCCTCGCCCACCGCGCTAGCAAGCGTCGTCAGGCCCACGGCACGGCCGGAGAACGTCTTGGCAAGCGTCTCCAAGATGCGAATGTCCATCCAGTCCAGACCAAGCTCGTCGATCTCAAAGAACTCGAGCGCCTGACGGCAAATGTCAAGCTCAATAGGACCGTTGCCGCGCACCTGCGCGTAGTCGCGCACGCGCTTGAGCAGACGGTTGGCAAGACGCGGCGTACCGCGGGAACGCGAGCCGATCTCGAGTGCACTGGCATGGTCGATCGTCACACCCAGAATGGTCGCCGAGCGTGTCACAATCTGGGCGAGCTCCTCGACGGTGTAGTAATCCAGGCGATACGAAATGCCAAAACGGTCGCGTAGTGGGCCGGTCAACATGCCCGAGCGAGTCGTTGCCGCTACCAGCGTAAACTTGGGGATATCCAGGCGAATCGAGCGCGCCGCCGGACCCTTGCCAATCACGATATCGAGGGCAAAGTCCTCCATCGCGGGGTACAGCACCTCCTCCACCGAGCGGGAGAGGCGGTGAATTTCGTCGATGAACAGCACGTCCCCCTGATTGAGGTTCGCCAGAATTGACGCGAGGTCGCCGGGACGCTCAATCGCCGGGCCGGACGTGACGCGGATGTT
>CABUUG010000047.1 GCA_902494605.1 uncultured Collinsella sp. | reverse complement strand
CCCGCGCGCGCCAAAAAGCGCTGCAGGCGCATGGTGTGCGGGTAGACGGGTTGGGCGTCACCTGCGGGCGTTGTGGCGCCCATGGCACTTGCGGTGCGCGTCTCCTCTGCTTTATTAGTCCTCGTCATGCATGTCCTCCGAGGTCTCGTCGACGACCAAGGGTCTCCAAGTCCTCGACTGCCTCAACATCTTCAACATCGGTATCGAGCAGTTCGCGCTCTTCGTCCAAGTCCTCTGCCTGCTCCTCGAGTGTGGACTGAATACTGCGGCCGCTCAGACGCTCGCGGATAAACTGGCGCGACTGCTCGTCGGGGGCAAACTGCTCCAAGTCGGGCAGGTCGTGGGTAGAGCGCAGACCGAACTTTTCCAAGAAGGCGTTGGTCGTGCCGTAGATGATGGCTTGACCGCGCTGGGGATCGCGGCCGAGCTCGCGCACCAGACCCTTGTCCACGAGCGACGCGATGACGCCGTCGGAATTGACGCCGCGGATGCCCTTGACCACCTCGCGCGTGACGGGCTGGTGGTAGGCGATGACGGCCAGGGTTTCGAGCGCCGCCTGCGACAGTTTTTGCGTGTCCCAACTCAGCACATAGGCCTCGACCACGTCATGATAGGCGGGGTGCGTAAACAGGCGCCAGCCGCCGGCGACCTCGCGCAACTGAAAGCCGCGGTTGGCCTCCTCGTACTCAACCTTGAGCTCGGCGAGCAGCGACGCGCACTCGCCCGGGGCGATATCCAGTGCGCCGGCCAGCGCGGGCGCACTCACCGGGTCGCTCGACACCAGCAGCAGCGCCTCGAGGGCGCCTTTGAGGCTGTTTGCCTCCAGCGTGGAAAGGGTTGACATGGTTGCGGCTCCTATTCGATGAGCTCGGGGCCCTCGCCGGGCACGTATGCCTCGGCGCCCTCGACGCGGTTGATGCGGATGGTTCCGAAGATCTCGTCCTGGCTCAGCGTGAGCGAGCCGCGCTTGGCAAGTTCGAGCATGGCCAGGAAGGTGACGACGAGCTGCTCGGTGGTGGCATCGCCGTCCAACAGCTCGCGGAAGGTGCAGGTTTGGTGCGCCATGGTAAAGCGGTCGACCGAGGCCACCGTCAGGTCGAGCGGCACGCGATGCGGCGCCACATGCTCGGCCTCCAGCAGGAAGGTCTGGCGCTTGCCGTCCAGGTCGGCGCAGATGACGGCGAGGCCGCGCAGGGTAATGCCGGCCAGGTAGTCGGGCATAAGGCCTAAAAACTCGGGGTCGGGGCCGGCTACGCGCGGATGCATGCGGCTTTCGGCCTGCATGCGGGCACCGAGGGCCGCAGCCGCGCCTTTAAACTGCTTGTAGGCAATCAGGCGCTGGATCAGGACCTCGCGCAGGGCGTTGCCGTCGAGCGTGCTGAACTCCTCGAGGTCTTCGTCGAACTCGTCATCGTCGTCATCGGCTTTGCGCGGGGCCTCCTGCGGCACCAGAGAGGCAGCCTTGATGTCCAAAAGGGTTGCCGCGACCAGCAAAAAGTCGCTCGCCACGTCAAGGTCCAGCGCCTCAATGCGCTCGACCTCGGCAAGGTATTGCTCGGCCACCTCGCTGATGGAGATGGCGCCGATATCAACTTTTTGGCGGGTTACCAGCTGCAGCAGCAGGTCGAACGGTCCGCTGTAGACCTGCGTCGACACGCGATACGACATCTTCGACCTCCTTTGACGGCGCCTTCGCGGCGCGGTTTGGGTGCATGTTGCGACCGTTTTGCACGGTCGACCTGTAAGTTTACCTTAGATGCCGGCGATTGCGAAGTTGAGCAGCTGCTCAGCAAGCGGATACACGGTAACGTCGAAATAGCGGCCGATCACGTCGATGCCGGTCCACATGGGCAGCAGGTACAGCACTAGGATGAGGATGGGCATAGCGTATTGCTGCAGACGATAATAGTTGTTGAGAGCCTTGCCTTTAAGGAACGGCACAATGATCGACGAGCCGTCGAGCGGTGGGATCGGGATGAGGTTGAAGAACGCGAGTGACAGGTTGACTACGATAAACGTGGCGCCGAAGTTCATGATCTGCGATGCCACGGCAAAGGACATGCTGGTGTAGAGGTTGCCGTATGCGGTGTGCATGAGGGCGGCCGCAAGGCATGCCAGCGCGATGTTCGAAGCGGGGCCGGCTGCGCTCACCAGGACCTCATCGCGTTTGGGGTGCTTGAGGTTGTTGAGGTAGACGGGCACGGGCTTGGCAAAGGCGAACACCGGGCCGCCGGCGGCAAGCATAAGCAGCGGCAGGATGATGGTGCCAAACGGGTCGATATGGTTGAGCGGGTTGAGCGAGACGCGTCCGCGCGAACGGGCCGTCTTATCGCCGAGTGCCCAGGCCGCGGCGGCGTGCGCACTCTCGTGGACGACGATGCCCACAATGACGGCGACGGCACTCGCGAGCAGGTTCATGATATAGCTGCTGGACATGGCGCTCCCCTAGCGGACGCGGCGCGAGGCGCGCGTGAGCAGGTAGTCGGCCACAAACAGGATGACGGCCACGATGGCGTAATCCAGGCGGAACACGCCGCCAAAGGGCGATGTGATGACGCCGTAGCCGGCGATGGCGCTCGGCAACGCACGCGAAAGCTCAACGACAAAGCCCACGATCTGCAGCTTGGCGGTGAGGCCGCTAAAGCACAGCAGCACGGTCATCGCGCTCATAAAGATGCCGCAGATGCGACAAGCGATGGCGATGATGCTCATCGCCACGGCAGTGGCCTTACGAGAGTTCACGCGCGGTCTCCTCTTCGATCTGGGTGGAAAGCTCCAGCCATTCATCCTCGAGCTTGGGAAGCTCTTGCTTAAGGCCGTTATATTCCCCCAGCGCGGCGTTGAACTTGTCCTGATCGGCATAAAGCTCTTCGCTGGCCATCAATTCCATAAGCTCGTCATAGCGGGCGCGCTTTTTTTCGAGCTCCGTCTCGATCTTCTTGAGCTGGTTGCGCACGCCCTTGAGCTTTTTGTTGAGCGCAGCGCGGGCTTGGGCCTCGGCGCGCTTTTGCTCCTTGGTCTTTTTGCCCTCGGCAGGCTTGGAAGCGGTGGCGGGGGTGTCGGGCTGGGTCGCGGTGACCTTAGCGGACTTGGTCGCGGCCGGCGCACTCTCCTCTGCCGCCTCGGCGGCGGCGCGGGCTGCGAGGTCCTCGCGCTTGTAGAGGTAGTAGTCGTAGTCGCCGTCATAGACCGTGACCTTACCGTCGCGGATGTCGATGATGCGGTTGGCCACGGCGCGTACCAGGTGCTCGTCGTGGCTGATCAGCACGATGGTGCCGGGGAAGTTCTGCAGGGCGTTCTCGAGCATGTCCACCGAGTCGATGTCCAGGTGGTTGGTGGGCTCGTCCAGGCACAGGAGCGCCTCGGGGGCCACAAGCATCTTGGCCAGTGCCAGACGCGCCTTTTCGCCGCCGGAGAGGACGCGGACCTGCTTCTCGATGGAATCGTTGTCGCTAAACAGGAAGGCGCCCAGCAGGCTGCGCTGCTGCGGCACGGTCCACTTGGGCGTGACGGTGTCGATTTCTTGCAGGACGGTATTGGACTCGGTCATGCCCTCGAGTGCGTGCTGGGCGTAGTAGGCTACGCCCACGTTTGTGCCCAGATCGCGGGTGCCGGTGGTGGGCGGCTCCAGGCCGGCGAGAATCTTCATGAGCGTGGACTTGCCGGCGCCGTTGGGGCCGACGAGCGCCACGTGCTCGCCGCGGTAGAGCTTGAGGTCGATGCCGCTGTAGATGTGCTTGTTGCCGTAAGACTTGGACACGCCCTCCAGACCCACGACCCTGTCGCCCGAGCGCGGCGGGGCAGGGAACTTAAAATCGATGTGCTTGTGGCCCTCGGGCAGGATGACGAGCTCCTTTTTGATCTGCTCGATCTTGCGGATGCGCTCCTGGGCCTGGGCGGCCTTGGTGGGCTTGTAGCGGAACTTGTCGACGAAGACCTGCATGTGGGCGATGTCTCGCTCCTGAGCGGCGCGCTTGGCGCGCATCTGCTCCAGGTTGTCCTCGCGCTGCTTGAGGTAGCTGCTGTAGTTGCCGGTGTAGGTGGTCACGCGACGGTTTTCGAGCGCGGCGACGTGGTCGACGCAGGCGTCCATGAAGGCACGGTCGTGACTGACGATGAGGACGGCGCCGTCGTAGTTGGCGATAAAGCCGCGCAGCCACTGGACGCTTTCGAGGTCCAGGTGGTTTGTGGGCTCGTCGAGCAGCAGCAGGTCGGGGTGGCGCAGGAAGAGCTTGGCCAGCGCGATGCGCATCTGCCAGCCGCCCGAGAACTCGGAGCACGGGCGCTCAAAGTCGGTGACCTTAAAGCCCAGGCCGGACAGGATTTTGCGGGCGTTGCTCTCGAGCTCGTAGCCGCCCAGGTGCTCAAAGCGGTCCTGGACTTGGCCGTACTCGTTAAGGAGTGCGTCGACGTCCTTGCCCTGCTCGGAGAGCTCCGTGATCTGGGCCTGCAGCTCGTTGGCGCGCTCGCCCATGCGGCGGATTTCCTTGGCGGCCGCCATGACCTCGGCAAGGATGGTGGTGTCCTTTTGCTCCAGGTTGGTTTCCTGCTCTAGGTAGCCCACCTGGCAGTCCTTGGCGTACTGGACCTGGCCGGAGTCGGGACTGTCGATGCCCATGATGATCTTGAGCATGGTAGTTTTGCCGGCGCCGTTGGGTCCTACGAGCGCAAAGCGTTCGCCGGGGTTGATCTGGAAGGACGCGCCGCTAAAGAGGACGCGCGCGCCGAAGCTTTTTTCGATCTTGTCGACCAGGAGGATCATGGTGCCGCCTTTGACCTTGTGTGCCTATATGAAAAAAGGCCCCAACTTGCGTTGGAGCCTCATTCAATGCTCGGGTGGAGACGAGGGGGATCGAACCCCTGACCTCTTGACTGCCAGTCAAGCGCTCTCCCAGCTGAGCTACGCCCCCGTGCGAAAAAGTACTATACGGGAACTCGGACGGCGATGCAAGGACAATTTTGGAAAAACTTTCCTGGGGCGGCGGCGCGGATGCGGGACGGACTCGAGAGCGATGGGCCCGCGATGCCCGACTAAGCCCACGGGGCGCGCCCCGCGGGAGGGCGGCGCTGCCGCCGCCCTCCCATCAGGCTCCACTCCGCCCGCCCCCGGGGCCTCCCGCCACGAAACCGGCCCATCTACTACGTTTGGCCGGCATCCCCCGACCATGGCGCCTCGGGCAAAAATAAAATCGCAGGTAGACGGCCTGCGGTTTTCGCGAAATACGGGGTATGGTCGAGGGGTCGGGCTTAAACGTAGTAGATGGGCCGGTTTCGTGGCGGCGGCATCGCGGGCAGCCGACCGAGGGCGTCCGGAAGTGAGCAGGGCACCCGTCTAACGACCGATTTCCAGCCAGTTACATAGGATGTTGGCTCGTAACTCAATTTCCGTCGTCTTTTGCGCCTTAGTTTTACACCTATAGCGCAATTCCAGGCGCGAGCAAAGACTTCGCACGATTGCATCAAGCTGCTCGGCATCGTTAAGCATGTCTTGCGTAACCAAGAAGACGTCATACCCCATACTTTGCAGCGCCGTCATGCGTTTGGCATCGTGGTCGAGCACGGCGCCTGATCCGTGGATGACCTCTCCCTGAATCTCCACGATGACCGCCTTCATTATGGTGGGATTCACGATCACGATATCCCCGTAGCAGACTCTTTGCCCCGCAATGCTCTGAGCCGCTGCGGTAAGCGGCGTAAGGTCGTTAATATATATGTTTCGAAAGCCGGCACCGCCGCGAGAGCGAGGAAGCGATAGCAATAAAATTCCTGCAACCTCAAGCGGAGAAGCTGCTATACCTGTCACCAGCTGAGCGGCGTTGTAAAACTTCGTACCCCACTTTCGTCTTTTCATCTTACTGGCGTACTCATGAAGCTCGTGTAATTCGATGAGCGGCTTCCTCATCCAGAGCGAAGTGCCCTTTAGCCTTATGACCTCCTTCATTTTCTTTTGTCCGTTGGACCCCTTCGCATTTGCCTGTTCTTTGACTTTTATGCGCGCATAAACGCGTTTCCATTGTGGTTCGTCTTGGCTTTCATCGAGGTCAAAGAGGGATTCGGTGGTTGCATTCTCGGCAGCGTCATTGGCTTTATCTAGTTCCGCTTCTGCTGCTACGGTGGGCTCAAAGACTGAGAACCATCCGCAAAATTCGTACATGGCAAGGACAAGATCGGTTGGAGACATAAAGCGCGCCATGGTGAATAGCGTCGCAAGTGGATTGGTAACCCTAAAGCTCATCGTGGTTTCCAGCGTGCTATCAACCCCCGAAGTATCATCACAGTGGATTGTTGTCCGTAATCCCGAATGGTAGTTAACGCCACCTGGCACTGTTGCGGTAACAATCGGGGTCTTGAGGACGTCGACTACAAAGGGCGATTGAGATAGGGCTCGCCAGCCGTCTTCAGGGCTTGGCAGTCTTGGGTAGAGGTCACGGACCTGCGGTGGACAGCGCCAGTAGCGGAATGCGGTGTTTGCGCAGACGATCTCGTCCATATGGGCCTCCCCTAGCTTTGGCTGCGTGCCGTTATGTTTGCAGGTAGACCGATTATCAATGGCGGCATCATGCCGGTAAGTACCGGAAGCTGACCAAATGCCGACAAATAGCTTGACGCATTTCGCCTAAAGATCGCCGTGTGGCACAAATCTGCTGGCAGGCGTTCTGGGGCCGTGGTCCCTATCTCCACATTTGTGCGTGAATCCCATGGCAAATTCAATGAAAGATCGCATGAGCTTTATGCAAAACGCGCGATGACGCCAGTTCAGGAGAAATCAGCTAGAACCGCGTTTAAAATTATCGATTCGATTTTGGTGTCAGATTTGGTGTCAAAAAGAAAAAGGTCAGAGGCTTAACACCTCTGACCTATGCTTTAGATGGTGGGCGATACAAGATTCGAACTTGTGACCCCATCCGTGTGAAGGATATGCTCTACCCCTGAGCCAATCGCCCGTCGCCTTTCGGCAAAAGAGATACTATCATAGCCGCGCGTGGTTTACCAAGAACTTTTTGCCCTCGATTGTAAATTCGTGGGCGTCGGCCGCGCCATGGCAAGCGCCCTAACCAGCAAACCAGCAGCTAAACCACCATTTACCGCTTTATCCACGAGGTCTCGGGGCGGCAGATAAGTCGTGCGTTGTTGTAGGCCATGTCGAGCGTGAGACAGGTGCGCGCGGCGTAGAAGCCATCCTCGCGCTGGATGGTCAGCGCCAGCTCGGGCTTGTCGCCGGTCAGGCACAGCGGTAGGAGTAGCTGGATCCGGCCGCCGTAGAACTGCGGCACCGCGAGCGTGTAGTTGGCTGCGGCGCGGCGGGCGGCCTCGACGACGGCGCCCTCAAAGGCACGGCGCAGCAGCAGCGAGTTGCCCTCCCCCATCAGGCTGGCGGGAATACGCGTAAGGTTTTCCTCGTCGCCCAGAATGTGGTCGATGTTGGAGCGGATGGGAAGGCGGTAGTCAAAGACCAGTTCGGAGGGGTCCTCGGCAAAGCGCACGCGGCACGGCAGGTACTCAAACGAGACCAGCATGGGGTCGCTTTCCTTAAAGAAGCCCTTCAAAAACCAGCGCTGGCGCGCATCGGGCTTGGTGTTGGGCTCAAATAGGCCGTAGATAGTCTCGTAACGGCGTGTGTACAGGCCGGTGTTAAACAGGCAGCGGTCGTCGTCAAACACCAGCGGCAGGTTGGACGGTGCGGTCTGGTCCACGTCGCGCTCGGTGAGGAACACCGCGCGGCTAAACGAAAACGACAGGTAGTTTTTGAGGATGCGGTTGCTGGGACCCCAGTCCTCGGGGTCGGCGAGGTCGACCAGACGGTCGTAGCAGGGCTCGGGGCAAAACGCGAAGTCGTACACATTGCTGCAAAGAGTGCTGGGGAGTTCCATGCGGTGTCCAATCCATTCAATTACCAGCGTGCGGATGGTTTGATTCTATACGGGCGAAGCGCAGTCGTGACACACAACGTAATTTCGCCTAAGCTCTTCCGCGAGATCGGCGCGATAGCGGATTCCGGAAACGAGGTCCTGGATCCAGGCGTAGTACTGGTTATCTTTGGGCTCGGAGCTGTCGGACAGTATGACCGGAGTGCCGGCGAACCTTAGGACGGACAATGCAAAGACAAGGCTGGTGCGTTTGTTGCCGTCCTCAAAGATGTGGTCCTTAACCATGTGATCGGCCACGTAGGTAACCTGGTCAAAGATTTCTGCGAAGCGATCGGCCGGCGATTGGCCGAATATCGTACAGAATGCACCCGCAAGCACGGACTCGACGCGTCCAAGCTCAAGTGCGGCACGGTCGCCCGCGGCGTCGGTCGTATAGCAGCGCCCGACGGTCATCAGCGTGCTGTGTAGACGCATCACAGCCGCGGCCATAGCTTCGAGCGAACCGGCATCGTCGAGCACGAGCGGCGCGAACGGATGCGTGCCCCGCTTCGTGTTCGCCATCATGAGTTCTCCAAGAGCCTCAGTGCGTTGGGCATACCCTCAATGGTCAGCCGAATAGCTTCGTCGATCGACGTGACGCCGTCGAGCAAAATCGGTGATGCTGAATTTGCCACGTGCGCAGTTGATTGATCTTCTTGAGCAACGCAATCAGCGCCGTCATCTTGTTGAACATAGCTCCAAGGCATGTCTGACTCCTCTATAGCTTTACAGACGAAATAGTCTGCGAATCGTACTCCAGAGCGATCGGTTGCCAGATGAGGTCTTCGATGGCGCAGTCTAGGGCATTTGCGAGCGCCAATGCCGAGGAGACCGAGGCGCGGCGCAGGTCGAGCTGGTTCTGTTCGTATAGCTGTATAGCGCGGAGTTTAACTCCCGATTGGGTTGCGAGCTGTTTTTGTGTCAGTCCGGTCGCCTTACGCGCTGCCTTGAGACCTTTTCTGTCTGCCTGGACCTTGTTCCATTTATTGATGACAAGCTCAGCGAATTTATCTTCGGGTGCTTCGTGAAGCGGATGGTACGACCCGATAATCCAATCGAGCGGGGCGACTTCGAATAGGTCGCTAAAACCCAAGCAGCTCGTCCATTGCGTATAGGCCAAAACCCAGCCCGCCCAGTATTCCGGGGAACGATCGAAGGGATAAATCGCCCTGCATTCGGCGGGTTTTAGTCCCGCACGGGCGATAATTTCACACGCGAGCTCGTCGCCTGACATGCCGCAGACAACGCGTGGCACACCGCGCTCAAATTGCTTCATCTCAAGAGAGTTCGAAAGGATTGCCGTCAATTCAAGTGGATTCAACCCTTGGTCACAGAGGGCGAAATCGACTGCCTCACCTAGCGTTCTCATGGCGTCCTCGAGATACATTTCACTGTAGGCGCAGGTCATCTCCCATCATCCCCTCTCGAACGATATCGACGATACGAATCCCCTCAAACGGGTTTTCGGCAAGTAACTCCCGATACTGCGCCCTTGCCGCCTCATCTCGCTCCTTGGCCAATGGACCATACAGAGCTTGCGGCGCACGTTCAAATCCAGCAAAACGAATGTTCTTAAACGCGCGCTCGCTTTTGAGCACGATCTGCTCCCCTAGGTTGCCGAGCTTCATGGCACGACTCAACTGTTCGACAGTGATTGTATTGTTTACAAACGCCCTGGCATAGCTAAAGTACGAATCATCTGCGCGCCATCCTCTAATCACATCGTAAGCTTCGGTACTAGGTAAGTAATGGTCGTGGAGATATTCACATGTTCCTACGGCGATAGCAGTGTCCTTACGAAAGGAACGGTGCTCAACGAGCAACGCTATCCAATGTAGAACTGAATAGTGCGGTGATAAAAGGTCGAGAACGTTGAGGTCCGCCATATCGAGTTCATATCGATTTGCGAAGCCATCGGCGTCTCCCGAACACGCCCATTCCCTTGCAAGATCAAGGCTCTCTGTGCAATAGAATCCCTGTCCATAGTCGTTATGGACTTTCCCCAGGCCAAACTGGGGAACCTCAATAATCTTCTGAGATCCATGCCATAGTACCATGTGAGCCTCCTAATTGGTATCGCTCTAACGATAGCTTAACATACTATCGCTAGAGCGATACTCGTTTACGAAAAACAATCGTCGACTCTATTCCAGGCTCCACTGCAGGCTCGATATCGTATGAAAAAGAGACGCCTCCAACCAGAACGATCGAAAGCGTCTTCTCGGCGAGCATTTTTTTAGATTGCGTTGGTCGTGCTCTGCGACCAAGATCTTCTCGGTAGGCCTTCTTTTGATTTCGTTGGTCGCGCCTTACGGCCAAACTCTAAAACAAGCATATAAATGAAGGAGAAGCGATGCAAGCCGTGCCTAGAAACCTCGCAACCATGCTCGTTAGCTCAAGTTCCGTTTACGTCGCTTCATATAGTCGCACCTCATCCTGCTCGAGTTTTTGCGGAAGGCTGGGCGCATGAGCTCTGGTGGGTTGGTGATTATGTCAATCTTTCGCCCAAGTTCCATCTCGAGCTCAAGCGAAAGTTCATATAGCGTGCCGAACGTCATCGTGTCGTCGCAGACTAGACGCAAGTCGATATCGCTTTCGGGTGTTTGCTCGCCACGAGCGAAGGATCCAAATAGATATGCCTCATGAACGTCGTAGTGAGGTAACACGCGAGAGCCGACAGCGGGTATGTCGACAAGCGTAATCATGGCTCAATTGCGGTTTAGCAATAGAATGTCAGGGAATCATCACCAAAGGTTTCGCGCCACTTGTCACAAATGTATCGATGGTTCATGGTGATTAGTTTTGAAAGATCCCTGAGATCCTTAGCCGGAATCTTGCTCTCGTTGTTCGCAAGTGTGCATCCGCCATTTTTAGTGAGCCAAAACTTAGTCGAGTTAGCAGCCGCCCTCTTTACCCCTACATGGATGTGAACGGGTTCTCCGTTTTCCGCGATCCAAAAGAACAGAACATACTGTCCAAAAACAAGAATTCGAGGCGTTATGCCACCGCAGGTCCAGCTTTTTGCCGTTCTGCAAGCTCGAAGATAAACGGAGCGTTTGATCTAACGAACTCGGTCAAAAAATCCAGATCGTCAGTAGAAAATCCTTCGACGTTAAACCATTTGACCGCAGGTAGAAAGCATTCTGCATGGTCAAAACCAAAATCAACCGGGCGCTCGACGGCTACGCGAACGGTCCCGTCGTCTCGTGTTTCTGAGTAGGCAAACTGAGTGCCGTCATCTAGCTGAACATAGCTCCAAAGCATTGCTGCCTCCTTAGTGTTTATATCCAAGTATAAACAGCCGCTTAGATGCAACGTGATGCGAATTGAATTATTCCCACAAGACCTGAACTGCTGATTATTTGTATTACTGAGATTTGAACCACCTCACACTTCAATGTCTTTTTTTGCATGGAAAACCGTCATTGTGCGATGGTCGGACTTTATGTCAAGGATCGTCTTCCGATTCAAGCGCCCGCATGCTTAACTACTTGCAGGCGCTTGGATCCTATAGATTACCCAAATGCTGCTCAACAGCCTCCATGCCAACCTCCGCATATTTTAGGAGGCCTTGTATATCGCTGTAGTTCTTGGGCAATCGATCTTTTTCAATACCAGTAATTTTGGCGAATAATTCGATTGTTAGATCGAGTGCGAAGTCGATTAGTTTTTGAATTTCGCTGAAAGTTAAAGGAAGTCGCCTAACAAGCTCATCATAATTCAGTGCTTCTATGTCGCTATGGGCGAAAACTTTATTTCGCTGATCGCGAAGCATGTCAGTTAGTTTACTGAGACCGTTGAGTCGTTTTTTCCACAAATTGGAAAGGTCATGAGTGGTTATATACACGGTAACCATTTCGTAATAATCTCCGAACAGTTTTTCATATGAGCGTTGAGACTCAACTTCTTTGGGGTAAAAACGCTCCTCGTCCTCTGCCAATGGGTGAACGATTGGATTAAGCATGTCAAAGTTTGGTCGATCACTGAATATGGAGATTGCAAGTGCGTCGATTTCAGCAGAATGAGACGAGACTTCTTCTAATAAGTT
>CABUUG010000046.1 GCA_902494605.1 uncultured Collinsella sp. | reverse complement strand
TTAACAATCGTCAGGGAATTGTAATTGATGGTGAAGGTTCAAAGGTTATTGGCAAAGACTAATTTAAAATTCCAGTTTGCTGCACTCGTTCCTAGCAGGGTTTGGGGCAGGCACGCCCCAACAAGAAGCCGTCCCAAAGGGGCAAGAATGGGGACAGCGGACGATTTCTTGGACCGTTACGCGGCCCTTCCCAGCGCGGAGCGGAACTCGGCCGGCGTGCGGCCACCGAGCGCATCGCTGCGCCTCTCCGTATTGTATCGGCCGATCCAGCCCCCGAGCTCCTCGATGAAGCGGGCGGGGGTCCAGTCCGACCAGTCCCTGCCGTGCCAGAACTCCTTCTTGAGCAGGCCGAAGAAGCCCTCCATCGCCGCGTTGTCCGGGCCGCAGCCCTTGGCGGACTGGATTGGCTACACTGATGTGGACGGTTCCGGGAGGGGCGCAAGAGACGGGAGGGCCGTGTACGCGTTCCTGCGCGAGGGCCGCGGGGAGGGGCTACCTGGGTACGGCGCCTGTCAACTCGGTCGACGTCTTTGATGACCGGGTCGTACTCAATATCAAATTCACGGATGATGCCAAAACGGTCACCCGTGAGAAAGTGTTGGGTTCGAGTGCTGTGGGCAATGTTCCAACATGCTGGGATCAAACTCGCTTGCCGGGATCACACGGTAGCCGTGGCGCAGGAGCAGGTCGACGAAAACACCGTTGCCCACGGTGAGCGTACCGCTGAACGTTCCGTCGTAGATGCGACCTACGCCACACGAGGGGCTGCGGTCCTGCAGGATGCACGCGGCGATCTCTTCCGGACCGCCCGCTTGCTCGCACATATCGAGCGCACGTTGAGCGCCTAGGCGAAACTCGCGATCGACCGAGATGCCCTCGCAGGTACGGACCTCGCCGTCCACGATCTCGGACGGCTTGCGCGGTGTGGGCAGGCTGCCAAAGACCTCAGGGCACACCAAGAGGACCTCGGTCCCCGTACGTTCGCAGGCCTCGACCAACGCGCGGTGGTAGTTGTCGAGCCCGTTATACTTGCAGCTCTCGCCCATCAAGCAGGCACTTACCACGATCTTCATATACAACTCTCCCCACGCAAAACGCCCCATTTGAGATAAACACTCAAATGGGGCGATTGACACTGCGCAACCAGTATTACTGCTGCTTTGGCATCAGCGGATTCTCGCGCGTGAGGAGATTCATGAACTCCTCGCCCGTGATCGTCTCCTTCTTGTACAGATAACGAGCCAGCTCGTGGAGCTTGAACTTGTTCTCCTTCAGGATCTGCAGGGCGCGGTCGTGCGCATCCTCGATCAGCTTGGCGACAATCGCGTCCACGCGCTCGGCCGTACCGGGGGCGCAGGTGAGCGACGTGTCCTGGTTAAGGTACGCATTCTGAACGGTACCGAGTGCCATCATGCCAAACTCATCGGACATACCAAAGCGCGTCACCATGTTACGGGCGAGCTTGGTGGCCTGCTCGATATCGTTGGCGGCGCCGGTCGTCATCTCACCAAAGATGAGCTCCTCGGCTGCACGGCCACCGCAATAGACGGCGAGCTTGTCCAGGACCTCCTGGCGCGTGGTCAGGAAGCGCTCATCCTCCTCGACCTGCATGGTGTAGCCCAGAGCACCGCTCGTGCGCGGCACGATGGTGATCTTCGTGACCGGTGCAGAGCCCTTCTGGCGGGCGGCAACGATGGCATGGCCGATCTCGTGGTAAGAAACAACCTGCTTCTCGTGGTCGGACAGCACCGTGGACTTACGCTGCTGGCCGGCGATGACGACCTCCACCGACTCCTCAAAGTCGTCCTGGGTCGCTCGCTTGCGACCTTCGCGGACCGCGCGCAGGGCGCCCTCATTGATGATGTTGGCCAGGTCGGCACCCGAGGCGCCGGGCGTGGCGCGGGCAATCGCGGTCAGGTCAATCGGCGGCTCCGTCTTCACGCTCTTGGCATGCAGCTCAAGAATGTTCTTGCGGCCGGTCAGATCGGGCAGCTCAACGGGGATGCGGCGATCAAAACGACCGGGGCGCAGCAGGGCGGGATCGAGGCTGTCGGGACGATTGGTGGCAGCGAGGACGACGATACCCTTGTGGTTATCGAAGCCGTCCATCTCGGTCAGCAGCTGGTTGAGCGTCTGCTCGCGCTCGTCGTTGCCGCTAAAGCCGCCGCCATCGCGCTTTTTGCCGATGGTATCGATCTCGTCGATAAAGACGATACACGGGGCCTTTTCCTTGGCCTGCTTAAACAGATCGCGGACCTTGGCGGCGCCACGGCCGACGAACATCTCGACGAACTCAGAACCCGAAATGCTAAAGAACGGCACGCCCGCCTCGCCGGCAACAGCCTTGGCGAGCAGGGTTTTACCGGTACCCGGAGGGCCAACAAGGAGAGCACCGCGCGGCAGCTTGGCGCCAATTTCCTCGTAGCGCTGCGGCTTCTCCAGAAAGTCGACGACCTCCTTGAGGGATTCCTTGGCCTCTTCCTGGCCAGCGACATCCTTAAAGGTCACGCCCACATCCTTGGAGGCGATAACGCGAGCGCCGGACTTACCCAGTCCACCGCCGCCAAAGCCACCGCCGCCAAAGTTCATCGACGGGCCGTCATCGCCCATAGCCTTCTTCATGCGGCGGTTGAGCCACCAACCGATCAGGAAGAAGATGGCCATGGGAAGAATAAGCGTAAGCAGGTAGTAGGTCATCAGACCCGAGTTTTTATCGGGAACGACCGACTCCAGGGACGCACCGGATTCAAGCACACGATCGGTAAAGCCCGCGTCATTCGGCACACCGGTCGTCTTGTAGGCGATGTTCTCGTCCTCGCCCTTCTTGGTGTTATAAATGGTGTAATCGTCGGTATTGTACTCGACCTTGTCGACACTCTTCTTATCGAGCGCTTTGACAAACGTCGAGTAATCGGTCTTCGTAATCTGCTGCGTGTGACCGATGTTGGGGAACAGAACGGTCGAGAGCACGAGGTAGACGACGAAGGCGATGAGCACGTAGAGGATCATATTCCGTCTACGCTTGTTGTCATCCATCTCCATCTGCTTGAACTCCATCTACTGGGGTTGATAATGCTTTCTAGAATACCCAACCCGGACGGCGATAAACCGACGCCGGGCACGAAAAGACAGAGATGGCATCACTGGAAGTCGGCAAGGTTCAAATCTATACGGGCGACGGCAAGGGCAAGACGACGGCTGCGCTGGGGCTCGCGTTGCATGCCACGGGCTATGGACTTAACGTGCTCATGCTTCAGTTTGCCAAGAAGCTGCACTGCGCCGAACATGATGCAGCACCTCGTTTAGGGCTACGCATCGTACAAGCCGACCGCGACACACCCGAGGCTTGCGCCGCGCAGATCATGGAGCTCGCATGCGAGCAGATATCACAGGTCGACGTTCTGATTTTGGATGAACTCGGCGAGGCCATGCGCCGCGGCTTCGTGACGCGCGAGGATGTCGAAGCGCTGATCGCGATAAAGCCCGCCACCACGGAGCTCGTGCTCACCGGCCGGGGCTTGCTGCCCCTCGCGAACCTCGCCGACCTTGTCACCGAAATGCGCCCCATCAAACACTACTTCGACGAAGGACTCCTAGCCCGCCAAGGCATCGAATACTAGCCATTGGGGACGTCCCGAATGGCTAGGCGGTGGCGCGGCCGAGCCAGTTGCCGCTGTGATGGTAGACGGTGAACATCATGGCGGTGATTACCCAGGTTACGGGGTAGACAAGCAGCAAGTGCTCAAGCGACGGATCGAACGGCATAATCGCAAACACCCAGATCACCCTGAGCACGACAGTGCCAAAAATCGTGAGCAGCATGGGCTGCAAGCTCACGCCGGCACCGCGAATGGAGCCCGACGCGTTTTCGATAATCGAGAAGATCGCGTAGAACGGCGCGATGAAATGAAGAATCGTCGTGGTGTACGCCGAAATCGAAACATCGTCGACAAACAGACGCGACAACGGACCCGAGAACACCAGCAGCACGGCAGACAGGCCACCAATGAGCATAAACGACAGCACGAGCGACGTATGGTAGCCCTTGCGCATGCGCTCATAGTTGCGCGCGCCAAAGTTCTGTGCCGAGAACGTGGTGATCGACACGCCGAGCGCCTCGGTAACCATCCAGACAATGCCATCTAAGCGGCCCGAAAGACCCCACGCCGTGGTGACATCGGCACCAAACGAGTTGACCGACACCTGAATCAAAACGTTGGAAATCGAATACGCAGCAGACTGAAAGCCAAGCGGCAGACCACACGAGATCATGCTCTTACAAATGCCAGGATCAATGCCGAGTTTGGACAGCGAAAGCCGCCACGCACCCGGTGCGTGCATCATGCGAATCACGATCATCGTGGCGTTGGAGCAAATGGTCAGCGCCACCGCGATGCCGCAGCCCAGCGCCTCCATATGAAGCACGGCAACAAAGATGATATCCAGCACCGCATTAACAAGGCAGCCGGAAGCGATGATCACAGCAGGCCCGCGCGTGTCGCCCACGGCGCGCAGCAGTGCCGTTCCCATATTGAGCAGCAGCGCCGCAACCATGGCGGCAAAATAGCAACGAGCATAGGCCACGCCCTCGGCCAAAAGTTCATGCGGAGTGTTCATAAGTACCAGCATGGGCTCAACGAACACTATGCCAAGAATCGAGAAGGCGATGCCGCCCACCAGCGCGAGCGTCATGGCCGTATGGACCGATCGGCTCAGGCGCTCGTCATCGTGCTGGCCAAAAAACTGGCCCGTAATGACCGCGCAGCCGGCACCGACGCCGACACAAAAGCCGATGCAGAGCTCGGTGAGCACCATTGTGGCTTGAATGCCACCCAGCGCGAGCTTGCCGCCAAACTGACCGACGATATAGGTACCGATTAGCGTGTATGCCTGCTGAAAAAACGAACTAAAGAAGATGGGAACGCACAGCGACAGCAGCTGTTGCCAAATGACACCCTGCGTTACATCGATAGCCGTAGATTTCTTAGCCACACGCCCTCCCCACTAGCGCACGTCATACAATAAAAAATCAATTGAACGGCAAAGCCGCTATCAGCTTAACACCAACCGAAGGCAGCAGAAACACCCCTGGTGGCAAAGCTCAAGAGCACCCCGCTAGTGATACAAACCCGGCTGGTAGTGATACTCGTTGCTCACATGCGGGCACAGCTGCCAAAAGGCGACAGCACTTGCCGCGGCCACGTTAAGCGAATCGACCCCATGCGCCATCGGAATTCGCACGGCTCGGTCGCAGCCCGCAATGGTCTTGGCGCCCAAGCCAGCACCCTCGGTGCCCATAAAGATTGCCAGGCGGTCAATCTCCTGCAGCGCGGGATCGTCCAACGACACAGAATCATCCGTCAACGCCATGGCGGCACACGAAAAGCCGGCATCGTGCAGCGCCGCCAGCCCATCATGAGGCCATACGCGCGCCTCGCTGCCAATGCGCGTCCAGGGCACCTGGAAAACCGTGCCCATGCTCACGCGGGCCGAGCGACGGTACAGCGGGTCACAGCAAGTGGGGCTCACCAAAATGCCATCGACGTTCAGCGCAGCCGCCGAGCGGAAAATCGCGCCGACGTTGGTGTGGTCGACAATACCCTCGAGGACGCATATGCGCACCGGGCGCTCCCCCGCCGCCTCGACGACACCGCTCAAGAACTCATCAACCGGAATCTGACGTGGACGACGAAATGCCGCGAGCGCGCCGCGCGTCACGTTAAAGCCCGTCAGCTGCTCCATGAGCTCCATGGAGGCAACGAACACAGGAACCGGACCCGCGCCCTCGCGCACAACCAGGCGCTCAAACAGCGGCATCATCCGGTCGAGCCAGCGTTCACCCAAAAGAAAGCTCACCGGCTCGTATCCAGCGCGAACCGCACGCTCGATGACCTTGGCACTCTCGGCGATAAAGATGCCCTTTTGCGGCTCCAGCACGCAGCGCAGCTCGCGCTCGGTCAGTCGCACGTAGGCATCGAGCCGCTCGTCCTCGAGCGAATCGATTCGCAGCACCTCAACGGCATCAGTCATAGCAGCCAGCCCGCACCTTTCTTTACAGCACCTATACAAATATCGGGGCAACGCCATGCGCTGCCCCGCCACTCATTCCAACCCGATAATACCGAAGGGATAAACGGGTTTACGCATCAACGCGACGATACGTCACGAACTCATATTTGAGGCCCTCATCGCCCTCTCCGGCAGCGACAAACGCCGATTCGCTGGCCCGCGCAATCTCCCACGCGGGATCGGCATCCAGATCGGGAAAGTACGTATCCACGTCATGCACGCAATGGTTATGCGTAACCTCGGCCTCCACGCAGTACGGCAAAAACTGCCGATAGACATCCCCGCCACCGATTACCCACGCAACAGGTTCATCGGCAACCGCGGCGAGCGCTTCGTCAATGCTATGCACCACGTCAACATCCTCGGGCGCGAAGCCTTGGTCGCGCGTGAGCACAATGTTGCGGCGATTCTTGAGCGGACGCCCACCGGGAAAACTCAGCAGCGTCTTGCGTCCCATAATGACTGGGCAGCCTTTGGTGCACGCCACAAAATGGCGCATGTCGGCACGGTTGGACACCACCATGTCGCCCTCGCACCCAATACCCCAGTCATCGCACACGGCGACAATGGCAGAAAGCTTACACGTCATGCGCGTCACCTACACCGCAATGGGGATGTTCTTGACCTGCGGGCCGTGCTCATAGCCCACAACGATCAGATCATCGGTCGTAAACGCGTAGAAATCATGCACATCGGGATTGAGCGTTACCTTGGGAGCCGCAAACTGCGGACGCTCGATAAGCTCGCGGACGATATCGACATGACGGTCGTAAATGTGGGCATCGGCAATCACATGCAGCAGCTCGCCAGCGATCATATCGACCGACTGCGCCACCATCATGAGCAGAATGGCGTACTGACACACATTCCAGTTGTTCGCGGCCAAAATATCCTGGCTGCGCTGGTTGAGAATCATGTTAAGCGTCGGCTTGTCGTCCTGCGGGCGCTGCGTCACGTTATACGTCACGCTGTAGGCGCACGGATACAGGTGCATCTCGGACAGATCGCTAAACACATAGGTGTTCGTCATAATGCGGCGGCTGTACGGCGTGTGCTTAAGGTCATACAGCACGCGGTCCATCTGGTCAAAGTCACCCTCGGGATAATGGCTCTTCTGCCCAATCTGATACCCGTAGGCCTTGCCGATGGAGCCGGTCTCGTCGGCCCACTCATCCCAAATATGGCTGTTGAGGTCATGCACGTTATTGGACTTCTTCTGATAGATCCATAGGATCTCGTCCATGGCAGATTTGAGGGCCGTACGACGCAGGGTAAGAGCCGGAAACTCCTCACGCAGGTCGTAGCGGGCCGTGACACCAAAGTTTTTAATGGTATAGGCAGGGGTGCCGTCCTCCCACACCGGGCGGACCTTTTGGCCCTCGGTGGTGGTGCCATGGTCCAGAATATCGCGGCACATGGTTACAAACTGTTGATCAGCCTTGCTCATTGACCCTCCTGTCAGTCGCCTACAAGCGAGATTCATTGTAGCCCAGGCGCACGCGGCCCCACAGCCCAAACATAAGCCCTCATTTTCTGACATATGCCAGAAATTCCTTGCGCAAATCTACACGTTCGCTATCCTATTGTTGACATATGTCAGATAAGGAGTGCGCATGGCAGGAAGACGCGAAAAACTGCGCCGTGTTGGGATCATCCCCGAATACCGCGGCTTTACCCCTGACGGCCTAGCCAGCGGAGACGCCATCGATATGACGGTCGACGAGCTCGAAGTCCTGCGCCTGTGCGACCTGGAAGGCCTTAACCAAGAGGCAGTCGCACAGCAGATGGGTATCGCGCGCGCCACGGTGGCGGCAATCTGCAGCCGCGCGCATCGCAAGGTGGCAAACGCGCTGGTCAATGGACGGGCGATTGTCATCGAGGGCGGCAATATCGCGTACTCCCCCATTACCACGAAAACGGCCGCATGGCCAGCAAAGGAGGTCGGCACCATGAGGGTGGCAACCACGTACGACAACGGCAACATCTTTATGCACTTTGGCCGCAGCGAGCAGTTCAAGATCTACGACATTCAGGACGGCAAGGTGCTCAACGAGCAGGTCGTGGGCACCGGCGGCACCGGCCACGGTGCCCTTGCGGGCCTGCTCGCCAACGGCGGCGTGGACACGCTCATCTGCGGCGGTATCGGCGGTGGCGCCATCAACGCGCTTGCCCAAGCCGGCATCACGGTATACGCAGGTGCCCAGGGCAGCTGCGACGCTTGCGTCGAGGCCCTTATCGCCGGCACGCTCGCACAGAACGGCGAGGCCACGTGCGGCTGCCACGGCCATGACCACGACCACGCCCACGAACATGGCGAGGCCTGCAGCTGTCACGGCCATCACGAGCACGAGGGCCACGAGGGCTGCGGCTGCCACTAACGGCACGGCACCGCGAGCTCAGGGCACGACGCTAAACGCAGCCCAACAATCATAGCCAACAACAAAGGCCACCCGGTAGCTTCCGAGTGGCCTTTGCCATATCAAGCTGGAATTACAGCCCTATTTCTTATTACGCATCTGCGCTTCCATCTGGCGCAGCAGCTCCATATCGGACTTGGGACCGCCCGTACCGAGGCCGCCCATGCCGCCCAGACCCATAGCGTCCAGGCCAGGGATATTGGGCATGCGCATCCTCTTGCCCTTCTTTCCCTTTTTGCCTTTTTTACCGCCGGCCTGTGCCTGATTGGCCATCGTGCGCATGCGGCCCATCATCTTATTCATCTCGCCCCACTGCTTCATAAGGCTGTTGACCTCGGTGGGGGTTACGCCGGCGCCCTTGGCGATACGCGCGCGACGCTGACCGTTGATGATGGAGGGACGCAGGCGCTCCTCCTTGGTCATCGACATGATGATGGCCTCGTTCTTATCGAAGATGCCCTCATCCAGGTTGCCGCCCATCTGGTTGAGCGCACGCTGTCCGCCGGGGAGCATGCCCAGGATACCCTTCATGCCGCCCATCTTCTTGACGGCCTTCATCTGGTCGAGCATATCGTTCATGGTAAAGCCCTCGCGCAGCATACGCTCGGCAGCCTCGAGCTGCTCTGCATCGGCTGCCTCCTGGGCCTTCTCGATAATGCCTACGACATCGCCCATGCCCAAGATTCGCTTGGCCATGCGATCGGGATAGAACGGCTCCAGCGAATCAGGCTTCTCGCCCATGCTCACGAACTTGATGGGCTTGCCGGTCACCTGACGCACCGAAAGTGCGCCACCGCCACGGGCATCGCCGTCGAGCTTGGAGATGATCACACCATCAAAGTCGGTGCGATCGGCAAACGTCGAGACGACGTTGACGATATCCTGGCCGGTCATGGCATCGACGACCATCAGCACCTGGTCGGGCTTGACGGCCTTCTTGATGTCGACGGCCTCCTGCATCATCTGCTCGTCGATCTGAAGACGACCGGCGGTATCGACAATGACCACGTCGCGCAGGTGGTCGACGGCCTCCTGGATGGCACCCTTGGCAATGTCGACCGGGTGCGCGCCGTCACCGCGGAAGACCGGCACGCCGATCTCGCCACCGAGCGTGGCCAGCTGGTCGGCAGCGGCGGGACGGTAAACGTCGCACGCGGCGAGCAGCGGCGAGCGGCCCTGCTTCTTGAGCAGGTAGGCCAGCTTTACGGCCGCCGTGGTCTTACCGGAGCCCTGCAGGCCCACGAGCATGATGACATTGGGAATGCGGTTGCTAAAGACGAGCTTGCTCTCGGTTGAGCCGAGCATCTCGGTGAGCTCGTCGAGCACGATCTTGACGACGTTTTGCGCCGGCGACAGCGACTCCATGACCTCGGCGGTCATGCAGCGCTCCTTGGTCTTGGCGACGAACTCCTTGACGACCTTAAAGTTAACGTCGGCCTCGAGTAACGCCATGCGAATGTCGCGCATGGCCGAAGTAATATCGGCCTCGGTCAGCTTACCCTTGCCGCGCAGGCGGTCAAATGTGTCGTTGAGGCGATCGCTCAGGGAATCAAACACTGGTTACTCCTTAGTTGGACTCGCCCACCAGGGCGCGGCAGAAATCTTTGGCGTTAAACTCCTGCAGGTCATCGACCTGCTCGCCCACGCCGATGCGAAGGATCGGGAGCTTGAGCTTCTCGGCCACGGCCATGGCGATACCGCCCTTAGCCGTGCCGTCCAGCTTAGTCATGATAATACCGTCCAGGCCCAGCGCTTCGTTAAACTCGAGCGCCTGGTTCAGACCGTTCTGACCAGTGGCGGCATCGATCACAAGCACGACCGAGACCGGCATGGGACCGGCGGCCATATTGGCGGCGCGCTTACGCGTCACGTTGACCACCTTGGCGAGCTCGCGCATGAGCTCGGGGCTCGTATGCAGGCGACCGGCGGTATCGATGAGCACCAGGTCGCTGCCGCGCTTGTCGGCCTCGTCGAGCACGTCGTAACAAACGCTCGCCGGGTCGGAGCCGCGGTCGCGCTTGATGACGGGAACACCGGCGCGCTGGCCCCACACATCGAGCTGCTCGATGGCGGCGGCGCGGAAGGTGTCGGCCGAACCGATCACCACGTTCTTGCCGCGGGCGGCCATGGCGCTCGCAATCTTGCCGACCGTGGTGGTCTTGCCGGCGCCGTTGATGCCGACAAACAGCACGCAGCTCGGCGTATCGGAAAACGGGTCGCGCTCAACAGGCACAAAATGGCCCTCGAGTTGCTCGGCCAGGGCGCGGCGAAGCTGCGGGGCGGTCTTGAGGTTCTTCTTGGCGGCGGCGTCGCGCAGGTCATCGGAGACCTGAATGGCGACCTCGGCACCCATGTCACCCATAACGAGGGTGTCCTCAAGGTCCTCCCAAAAATCCTCGTCGACCTCGCCGCCAAAGTAGAAGACCTCGTTAAGGGCCTCGCGGCTGCGCTCAAGTCCGCGCGAGAGAGCGTCAAAGAATCCCATTATGCATTCACGACCTTTCCGGTTTCGCGATCGAGTTTTTGCGAGACGACGCGACTGACGCCGTCGGCTTGCATCGAGACGCCGTAGAGAACGTCAGCATCCTCCATAGTACGGCGCTGATGCGAGATTACCAAGAGCTGCGTATCGGAACGCAGCACATCGAGGGCGCCGATGAGCTTGGACAGGTTGGCGTCGTCGAGCGCCGCCTCGACCTCGTCCAGCACATAGAACGGCACCGTGCGCGTGCGGTATACGGCAAAGAGCAGGGCGAGCGCCGTCAGACTCTTCTCGCCACCCGACATGAGCATCATCTTGGTGATGCGCTTGCCGCGCGGCTGCGCCACGACCTCAATGCCCGTCTCGGCCGGATGCTCGGGATCGGTCATCTCCAGATGTGCCTGGCCACCCGGGAAAAGCATGGCGAAGATCTCGCGGAAATTCGCATCAACCTTCTCAAACGTCACCAGGAACGCCTTGCGCATCTTGCGGTCGATCGCCACGGTGATCTTGGTGAGCGCCTTGCGCGCGCTCTCCAGATCGGCAAGTTGCTCCTCGATGTAATCGGCACGGCGCTTGAGCTGCTCGTACTCCTCCATGGCGACTTGGTTCACAGGGCCCAAGTTGTTGATCTGGCGCACGAGTTGGTTGAGCTCGCGCTCGGCGGCGTCGCGATCGGTGGGTGCCGGTAGCATGAGCGCTTCCTCGAGCACCGTGGTACCATCGGCGGTGATGGCCTTAATGGCAGCCTCGACCTGCACCTCGAGCTTGCCGCGTGCCACCTTGAACTCGTTTTGCGTCGCCGTGGCAGCATCGACCCGCTCCTTGGCGCGGGCGACCTCGGTCTTGGCGTCCTCGATGGTCTTCTTAAGCGAAGCCGAGTCCGCCTCCTCAAGCGTTGCCTGATCGCGCAGGCGCGCAGCCCAGTCCGAGGCACGCTCCAACAGGGCAGAATAGCGCTCGTGCATGGGATCGACGCGAAGGCGCAGCAGCTCGAGCGAGCGCGAGGCCTGGCGTGTTCCGCGGATACGTCGGTCGATACCCTCCAGACGATGCTCAAGATCAGGCACGCGACCCTTCAGCGAACGCAGGCGCTCGCTCGTCTGAGCCAGGCGCACCTTAGCGTCGGCGAGCTTGCCAGCGGCCTCGGAATCGTCGCGACGCACG
>CABUUG010000045.1 GCA_902494605.1 uncultured Collinsella sp. | reverse complement strand
CGAGTTCCGCACGAACAGGCGGCCACTTAATGTGGCCTCCGTCGTGAGCAGGACTGTAGAGCAGGAAACCTAAGCCGGTGTCCCCGCTCTCCCGGGGCCGGCGGAATTTAGTTATTCAGCATGCGGTCGAAGCTTCCCGAGTCGCCATCCCGATAGTCTGCGGTCATCAGAATCTCCTGCGGAATGCGCCCGCCTTCACGTAGCACGTTGCGGAACTGTACGCGCGTAACCATGGGCAGATCCTTGATCGTCGCTGCCAGGTTCTGCGGCACACCCTGGTTGGCAGCCGCGGGCTCGCACTCTCCGCCGGCCTTCACGCGACGCTTATGCTCGGCGAGCATAGCGCGATACATGCCGGCATGCAGGCGAATCTCAACCACATTGGCATTGCGAGTCTGCTCGACGATGCGCGCGCCCTCGCGATCGATATCGCCCACGTAGTAGACGTAGTTAAAGCGATAGCCAATCTCGGCCAGATAATCGTCCAGGGCATGCGAGACGCTCGCTTTGCAGCCGCCGCCAAAAATCACGCCGCCCACTTTGATGCCAAAGAGCTTGGCATGTTTGCGTCCGCGCAGGAGCTTGACGATCTCGTCATAGGTATCCAGGTTCTCGACCATAATGAACGGCTTGTCGGCACCCAGCGTAAAGAAGCCCGTAAAGTGCACGGGGCGATTGGGGGCGACCTTGATCGCCTGCATGCTGATGCCCTTTTCGGTCATACGTCTGATCAGGCGCTCACCGTGCTTGCCGTCAAAAGCCTTCTCGTCGTTAAAGATCTGGTAGGCACGCTGGCGGCGCGAGGCAACCGGCGTATCGGCACCTCGGTTCTGCTCGATCCAAGCCTGGATGATTGCGATTTCCTCGGCAATCTTGCGGTTGGACATCTCGTTGTGCTGAGTGCGCTGCGGAGCCTTTTTGCCGTCCTTGCCCTCAACCTTTACGATCTGTGTCTGCTGCTCCTTGATCTTAGAGAGCGCCGTAGGCGTAGGGACAACTTTGAGCAGCTGCCTGCCTAAAACGCGGGCAAGGGCAAACGCCGAGACCTCGCCGTGGACGGACGACTTGGGCTGCTGGGCAGCAGTATCTGCTGCGGCAGACTCCGGCTTCTTCTGAGACTTGCGCTTAGAATCGCCCTGGGAATTGCGCTCGTGCTTCGGCATAGACGCCTGCTTCTGCGGACGAACGGACTTGCTCTCCTTCGCCGGCTGGCGCTTAGGCTGCCCCGAAGAAACCTCGGCCTTCGCATCCTCGTTCTGCGGCGTGGTCTTCTCGGTTGCAGTCTCGGCATGGGAACTGCGGCCCCCACGATGGCGACGGCGGCGAGGCTTGCTCGACGCGCCCTGCTCCGCCTGCTCATCAGTAGGCTGCTGGCCCTTGGCCTCGGCATCAACCTCAAGCTGCGGCTCAACAGGCTTCTGCTCGCGAGCCGCCGGCTCAACGGCCTTCTCGTCCTTCTCGTCCTGAGTGGTCGAAGCCGGCTCGCTCTTCTCCTGACGCCTTACGGGATACGCGCGCTCCGCAAAACCACGTCCGGGACGACATGAACCCGGAGCCTTCTTGGCAGACTCCTCAACATCGTCTGCAACCTCAGAAGACTCTTCGACCTCACGCGCGGCATCCTGCTGTGCAGCCTTAAAGTGAGCGCCGCGACGGCGCTTGGGCTCTTGGGCCTCCACGGGCTTTTGCTCCTTCGTGGGCTTCTGCGACTCGGCAGCAGCCTCGGTCTCAACAGCCTCGGCATCCGTCTCGCCCTTTCGAGCAACGGCGCGACGGAAGCGCTCCTGCTGGGCGCGGCGCTGTGCATCGCGCTTGCCGCCCCCGCCAAAACCGCCGCGTCCTGCCTTGGCCGTAAAGGCACGCACGACGTTCTCATCGAGCAACTCATCGGTATCGACATGCTCACGCGGAGCAACTTCTTCCACAGCAGGCACGTCAGCGGAATCCTCGACGACAAAATCCTCGACGGACTCGACAGGCTGCTCCTGGGCATCGCGGATCTCGGCATTGATGGTATAGAACGCCGGGCGCCCGTTAATGCCGCTACCCTCGATCTTGGTCACGATATTTGCCGCGATAAGCTCATCGCGCATCGCCTTGGTGTCACATTCCTTATCGACGGAGCGGAAAATCTGCGCCAGCGCGCTCGACTTAATCTTGAGTGCCTTGCGGCAAAGCAGGTCGTAGGCAACCAGCTTTGCCCGCTCGGCAGAAAGCGACGTTTGTCCGCTCAGACGCTCAGCCAGAGCATCGACATTTTGTTGGTTATCGGAATATACCGTCTTGGCCACGGGGCCCCTTTCATATGCACACATATACGTCCATATGGTACAACGCGCGCCCTTATCCATGCAAAACATCTGCGAGAACACTCGAGCGTCACCCGCTTTTGCATGAAAAAAGACCGAGCCCGCGAAGTCGCGGACCCGGTCTTTCCGAGTCATATAGATGTGACGTTCAACTCGTCAGGTCGACTAAGCCTTGGCGGCCTCGGCGTCGACGGGAGCCTCGGCAGCAGCAGTGCGGCCATACTCGGCCTTGCCCATCTCGGACCACTCGGGATCCTCGTCAGGCATGGAACCGGCCTCCTTGCCGAAGAACTCCTTGAGGCAGTTAACGGCAACGATGAGGCCCAGGACCATCAGCAGGACGGCGAAGACAAGCTGCAGGCCCTTGGTGGCGGCGACGGAGACGGCGGCCGTGGTGGCGGTAGCCGGGATGGTGCCGAAGAAGCCGTAAGCCTGGACAGCGGCCATGCAGCCCATGGCGCTCTGGACCAGCGAGGTGAAGGTGCAGCAGAGCAGGAAGACGACGGGCACGTAGAGCATCCAGCCCTTGCGGCCGGTGCACTTGCAGAACACGGCGAGGGTGATCATGGTCATGCCGCCGAGCAGCTGGTTGGAAGCACCAAAGAGCGGCCAGATGTTGGCATAGCCACCAAAAGCGAGGGCGAGACCGGGAAGCAGGGTGACGACCGTGGCGAACCAGGGGTTGCCGAGGACCTTCATGTAGCCAGCCTTGGACTCGATGGCCAGGGCGTCGTTGGTCTGGGCAAAGAACTCGGAGAACGAGGTGCGGGCGATGCGGGCGACGGCGTCGAGCGAGGTCAGGGCCAGAGCGGAGACGTTCATGGTCATGAAGACGGTTGCGAGCGTGCCGTCAACACCGAAGGCCTGCATACCGCGGGAGATGCCGGCGGCGAAGATCTGGAACGGGGTGGAAGCGACACCGGCGTTGAGGGCGCCGGTACCGGCGGTGTTCATATCGGAGAACATGATGCCGGCGACGATGATGGCAAGGATGCCGACGAAGGACTCGACGATCATGGCGCCGTAACCGACCTTGACAGCGTCCTGCTCCTTCTCGACCTGCTTAGAAGAGGTGCCGGAAGAAACGAGGCTGTGGAAACCGGAGAGAGCACCGCAAGCGACGGAGACGAACAGGACCGGGAACATCATGCCGGAGGCAGTGGAGAAGCCGGTAAAGACCGGAGCGGTGATAGTGGCCTGACCGTTGACGCCCAGGACGACGATGCCGAGGACAGCGCAGACGATCATGACGATCATCATGATGGAAGTGAGGTAATCGCGCGGGGTCTTGAGCATCTGGATGGGCATAGCGCCAGCGAAGACCAGGTAGACCATGACGACGGCGAACCACTGGAACTTATCCAGGTAGACCGGGAACTGCATACCGACGGCGAACATGAGAACCATGAGGACCACGCCGGTGACGAACTCGGCAGCGCCGGTGAGGTTGAACTTCTTCTGGGCCCAACCAAAGGCGATAGCGACGAAGGTGAACAGGATGGAAATGGTACCAGCGCAGCCGGCGGCATAGGACTTGGTGAAGTCGATGGCACCAGTAGCAGCACCAGAAGCGTCAACGGCCGGGGTGAACATGAACGTCTTGCAGACCATGTCGGTGAAGGCGGCGATGACGATGATGCAGAACAGCCAGCAGAACAGCAGGAACAGGCGACGGCCGGTCTTGCCGATGTACTTCTCGATGAGCTGAGCGAGCGACTTGCCGTTGTTCTTCATCGAAGCGTACAGGGCACCAAAGTCGTGGACGGCGCCAAAGAAGATGCCGCCGATGAGGACCCAGAGCACGACAGGTAGCCAGCCAAAGGCCATGGCGACGATCGTACCCGTGACAGGGCCAGCACCGCAGATCGAGCTGAACTGGTGCGAGAACGCGGTGAAGGCGGAGACGGGCGAGAAGCTCTTGCCGTCCTTCATGCGCTTGGCCGGCGTGAGGGCCTCTTTGTCAACGCCCCACTTGTTGGCCAGCCAGCGGCCATAGCCCAGATAGCCGCAGGCGAGCACCGCCGCGGCCACAACCATGAGCAAAACTCCGTTCATTACATTTCCTCCTCTAAAAAGAACTTCCCAGACATAAAAAAAATGAGGGCCGTCGGTTGCGCTCGACGGCCCTCATCTTCATCAGCCGCCCGTTATCGTACGGGCTAGCTGTATGTGCTAACCCGCATCAGATAATTACTACGCTGATAATGTTTAGCTGATGCGTGAACATGTCTAAGAAATCCTCTTCAATCATGATGCGAACGATCCGTGCGTGTTCACATCCCCCAGTGGTTGAAAAGGAGTATGAAACTTTAGTTACCTAAAGTCAACGCAAATTTGTAATGAATTTTCAACTTTTTTGGATTTCTCGGTATAAAACGCCACTGACCTCGGACTTTACCCCACGACAGTTTTTGCATGAGAGATGCCCCTGAGAGCCGCGGGAGCCGGGCGGCGCATGTGAACTTTCCTGCTCTACAGTCCTGCGCAAGACGGAAAGCACATTAAGTGCTTTCCTTTGCGTGCGGAACTCGCGATAAAGTTCACATGCGCCGCCCGGCTCCCGCGGCTCTCAGGGGCTCCCATCCCAAATGCGGAGCGAAAGCTCCGCACACCAACTTTTTCTTTCAGCTAAAGAACGCCGGAAATTCGACGCTGGCTGGTTAACCTTGCTGGACGTTGTCGACGCCGATCCGCTCAGAAGCCATATCGATACAGAAAGGTCCCCGACCGGAGGGGCCGGATATAAGGTTTATCGCGAGTTCCGCACGCAAAGAAGGCCACTTAATGTGGCCTTCGTCTTGCGCAGGACTGTAGAGCAGGAAACCTTATATCCGGCCCCTCCGGTCGGGGACCGCACAAGTACGACTACAGCGTCATGTTTGGATCGGCGTCGACGTCGAACGGCGAGATTTCACCTCGGTCGAATTTACGGCGGGCGACCTCCGCGATCATGGCTGCGTTATCGGTGCAGGCAGACAAGGGCGGCACCGTTACGCGAATCCCCTGACGCCCAAGCTTCTTGATCATCATCTCGCGCAGATGCGGGTTGGCCGAGACGCCGCCGCCGATGCAGTATTCCTTGCATCCGGTAGCGTGCAGTGCGTTTTTGGCCTTCTTGTACTGCACGTCAAAGACAGCTGCCTCAAACGAAGCCGCCAGATCGGGCAGGTGAATCGTGCGCCCGGCCTTGGTCTCTTGCTCGATGTAGAGCGTCACGGCCGTTTTAAGGCCCGAAAGCGAGAAACGATAGTCTCCCCTGCTGTTGAGCGCACGGGGGAAATCAATCGCGCGGGGATTGCCTGTCTCGGCCAGCTTGGAAATGATGGGGCCACCGGGATAGCCCAGGCCCAACGCCTTGGCCACCTTGTCGAAGGCCTCGCCCACGGCATCGTCGAGCGTCTCACCGAGCACCTCGTAGTCACCCCATGCCTTTACGTGCACGAGCATGGTGTGCCCGCCCGAGACAAGCGTGAAGATAAACGGAGGCTTGAGGTCGGGCTGCGTCAACAGGTTGGCGAACAAGTGGCCCTCCAGATGATTGACGCACACGAGCGGCTTACCGGCAGCATACGCAAAGCCCTTGGCAAAGGCGACACCCACCACCAGGGCACCCACCAGGCCCGGACCTTGCGTCACGCCCACGGCGGCAAGCTCACTTGGCGCAATCGCCCCACCCTCAAGGCCAAGCGATGCCGCGGCATCCTCGAGCGCCGCATCTACGACACTCACAATCACCTCAACGTGCTTGCGCGAGGCGATCTCGGGCACCACGCCGCCAAAGCGGGCGTGAAAATCAATCTGTGTCGACACCTGGTTGGCCAGCATATTGCCATCCGCATCGATAATCGCCACGGCCGTCTCGTCGCAGGAACTCTCGATAGCGAGCACTAGGCGACGGCGCTCAATTTCAGCGCGCTCCTCAACGGTTCGCTCGGGCGCAGGCAGCGGCCATACACGCTGCTCAGCCGCCGTCGGCTCGGGCGAAGCGTTGTCGACCGGGAGCACCAAGGGCAGCGGCGCCGTCATGACGATGGCATCTTTGCCAACACCGTAGTAACCGCGGCGACGGCCAGCCTCGGTAAAGCCCAGAGCGTTATAAAGCGCGATCGCTCCCTCGTTGCCGTCCTCGACCTCGAGCGAAGCCGTGGTGCAGCCGAGCATCTGGGCATCATAGCTCACATGCGACAGCAGCTTGCGGGCAATGCCCTCACGGCGATGTGCCGGGTCGACGGCGACATCCAGAATCTGCACATCACCGTCCACGACCATACCGCCGGCAAGGCCCAGCAGCTTGCCGTCGTCGTGTGCTACCCACCAACTACGCGGCACAGCGACGTCCTCGCCCAGTTCGGACAGGAACATGCCCGGCGTCCACGCCTCGTGTCCGGCACCTTCAAAGCAGGCAGCCTCCAGCGCGCTCGCGCCCTCGGCATCCGCCGCGCCCATGGGACGGAACTGCAGATGACGACCGGCGAGCTCATCGGCAACGCCCGTAATTTCGCTCTGCGCACTCTCGGCAAGACCAAGACGCTTGCGCTCGTTTTCCTCGGCATCAGAAAGGCGCGTGTAAATCGGCAGGACGCGAGCCGGTTCGCCGTCACCCGCAGCGTGCGCGAGCAGCAAGCCCTCGCCCGAAGGCCACCACAGGTCGCGCTCCACGCAGCGGGCGGTCTCGTCCTCACCCAGCAGCTTGCCATAGCGCACGAGACCGTCACCGGTCAGCTGAACCTGGTCCCAGTCCGCCGCTTGGCGCCACTCATCGAGCGCCACGGCGGCCTTGACCACGTGTTCGCGCTCAAATTGACGCTCGGGACCCTCATCGACCAGCATATACAGCGCCGGATATACCTCACCGCGCATAGCATCGGCCAAGATACCAAGCTTGCCGCGCACGCCAGCCTTCCACGCCGTCCAAGCGCAAGCGTCGAGCGTCGACACGCCCAGCAGCGGAACATTGGCACCGCGCGCGAGGCCCTTGGCAGTGGAGATGCCGATGCGCACACCCGTAAACGACCCCGGGCCGCGGCCGACCACGTAGTAACCAACATCGCTGCGATCCAGACCGGCTTGAGCCAGCACGCCATCAACGGTATTCACGAGCTCAACGTTGGCGTGACGGCGACACATGTGGTCGCCACTCACGAGCTTCGTCTCGCCCGTCTGCCCATCAATCCAGCTTGCCGCGCAGGCAAGCATGTCGGTCGAAGTATCGAGCGCCACCACCAGCGCGTTGTCGTTATGCAAGCTCATCTTGTACAGCCTTATCAATCAAATGGGAAAGCTCCATTGCGCGGTCACCGTGCGCCTCGAGCGTTATCGTTCGCACATCGCTGTCGCCCTCATCACGCTTGAGCGTCACCGAAAGATACTCATCCGTCAGCTCGTCTTGGAATTGTTCGCCCCATTCCAGCAGGCAAGCACCCTCATAGCCCAGCACATCGAAAATGCCCGTATCCTCGAGCTCGTAGGCATGCTCCAGGCGGTATAGATCAAAGTGAAACAGCGGAATACGGCCTTGATCGTGAACGGCCATGAGCGCAAACGTAGGGCTCGTAACCATATGCTCATCGCCCAGACCGCGCGAGACGCCCTTGGTAAAGTGAGTTTTGCCCACTCCCAGGCCACCGGTCAGGATGAGCACATCGCCGTCCTCAAGGCACGGTGCAATTAGCTCGCCAAAGTACTCCGTATCGGCAGCGCAAGTCGTTTTGTAAGTACCTACCCCCAGGCGCTCCAGGGACATATATGCTCCTTATTATTCCGAGGCGTCCTCTGGTGCGGGATGTCGCTCCAGATAGTCGCCCAGCATCTTAAAGTCTTCCTCCAACAGCTCCTGCCACGCCGGATTGCGCAGCGCTGCTGCCGGATGGAACGTGGGCATTACTACAAAATGCCCCATCTGGTGGAACCTGCCGCGCAGCTTAGTAATGCCAATCTCGGTCTTAAGCACAAAGTGCGTCGCGGGGTTGCCGAGCGTCACGATAATATCGGGCCAGATGCTTCGAATCTGCTCACGCAAAAACGGCGAGCAAGCCAGCACTTCCTCGGGACGCGGATTGCGGTTTCCCGGCGGGCGGCACTTAAGCACATTGGCAATGTAGACGTCTTCGCGTTTGAGCCCCGCCAGCGACAAAATGCCGTTGAGGTCTTCTCCCGCCGCCCCCACAAAGGGTTCGCCCTGCAAATCCTCGTTGCGACCCGGCGCCTCACCGATAAACATGACGCGGGCGCGGGGGTTTCCCACGCCAAACACGATATTGTGACGCGACTGGTAGAGCTGGCAGAGGTGACAATCGCCCAGAACGGCCTCGATCTCCTCGAGTGCGACCTCACGTGGCGCCTGATGGGTATGGCCGGGAATGTGCATGACGCCCATGGCGACTCCTACACGTAGACCTTGTCGAGGCGCATGCCAAAGCCGCAGGCGACCTCGTAGTTAATCGTGCCACGCAGTCGGGCCATCTCGTCCATAGTGATCTCGGCATCGCCATCGCGGCCGACAATGATCATCTCGTCACCATACTCGGCTTCGGGAATCTCGTGTGCCGGGTTGGACTGAATGGCGACCATAAACTGGTCCATGCAGATATTGCCAACCTGATGCACGCGCTCGCCGCGATATAGCACATCCATACGATTGGAAAGCGTACGCGATAGGCCGTCGGCATAACCAATCGGCAGCGTGCAGATCTGAACGCGCGTACGCGGTACGCGGTAGGTAAAACCGTAGCCCACGCCCTCACCCATCGCAGGGTGTGCCACGCGCGTCACGCGCGCATGGACGCTCATAACGGGATCAAGCTGCATCACGCGGCCACTCAGCTCGCACGGCTGCATGCCATACAAGCCAACGCCGGCGCGAATCATATCAAAATGCATCGAGGGGTCGAGCATCGAGGACGGCGTGTTGGCACAATGCACGATACCGCACTCAAAACCCGCATCCTTAATGGCCTGAACGGCCTCGGTAAAGCGCTGACACTGCAGTTTGTAGTCCCAGCCCGAAGGTTCATCGGCCGTGGCGAAGTGCGTAAATACGCCGTCGCACTGAATACCGCGATGGAAATTAATACCGCGCACAAAGTCGAGCACCTGCGTGTAGTGTACGCCGATACGATTCATACCTGTCTCGATGGCGAGATGATACTTGCCCACCTTGCCCGCCGCGACGGCACATTCGCCATACGCAAGAGCAAAGTCAGACGTATAGACCGAGGGCATGATATCAAACTCGAGCAACGTCGGAATGGCCTCGATAGGCGGCTCGCTTAGGATGAGGATGGGCTTCGTAATCCCGCCCTGTCGGAGCTCAACGCCCTCGTTAACCGTCGCCACGGCAAACATGTCGGCACCGGCCGAATACATGATCTTGGCGCACTCAACAGCTCCATGGCCATAAGCATCGGCCTTGACCACGCAGCACAGGCGCTGACGTGGATTCAGCAAGTTCTTATAGGCCCTCGTGTTGCGACGGAGCGCCCCACGGTCGATCTCGACCCAGGACCAGCGCGTCAAATCGGCTTTATTCATGATTAGTCATCCGACCCTTCGTCCATGATTCCCAGATCTTCGAGCGCATCCTTTGCCGCCAGCTCCATGGCAGGACCGATCAAGTCGATAAGATCGGTCGCGATAACGCTCTTCTCACCATACTCCGTCGCCGCGGCAAAACCGGCGTAGCTGTGAAGTGCGACGGCGTACGAATACAGCAACTCCCAACGATCCATCTCGTCACGCATGGTGGCAAGCGTGCCGGCCAAAATACCCGCGAGAACATCACCTGAACCGGCAGTTGCCAGAGAAGCCGGACCCGAAAGTGGCAGCAGTACACGCTCAACGCCACAGATAGCCGTCGTCGGCCCCTTGGCAATGACCACCAGATTGTCGGAGCCTGCAGCCCAGACAACCTTCTGCGCGGCTGCAATCGCGGTACCAAGGTCGTTCACCTCGTCACCGGCAACCAGACGCGAAAGCTCACGATAGTGCGGCGTCATAACCAACGGCTGCTCGCGACGATACATCTCGGGGTTACTATCAATACCGTCAATGGCAATCTTAGCAAGGCAGTTGAGTGCATCGGCGTCCAAAATAAGCGGTACATCAAGCTCGAGCAAGCCCGAAACCACCTGCATAGCGCCGGCAGACGTCGTCATACCAGGACCGCACAGTACGCAGCTGTACTTCTTTGCAATCTCGCACACCGTCATGCGCGCAGCGGCGCCAAAGGAGCCGCGGGAATCAGACGGAATAGCAAAGACGGGAATCGAAGGAAGCGCCATGCGAATAAGATTAGCGCAGGCGTCAGGAGCCGCGACCGCCACGTAACCAGCACCCGCGCGAGCTGCAGACTTGGCCGCCATAATGGCAGCACCAGGATATTGCGCAGATCCGGCGACAATAAGCACAGAGCCACGGGAATACTTATCGATATTCGTAGGCAGTGGGGCAAAGTAATCAACTAAGTCACCGGGCTCGACAATCTCAGCGGCGTGGTCGACATCATCGATAACCTCGTCAAGACGGTCGTAAAGATTGCCACAGATCAAATCGCCAGCATACTCAGGGCCATCAGCGCTATACAGACCAATCTTGGGCGCAATCATCGTCACCGTATGCTCGGCACGAATGCAGTCGTCATCAACAACGCCCGTCTCGGCATTCAGGCCCGAGGGGACATCAATGGATACGACACAATCGGCGCATTCATTGACCGTAGGAATCCAGATGGAGAACGGCGCACGCAGATTCCCGTGAAAACCGGTACCAAAAATGGCATCGACAACAACATCGGCCTTATCGATCAAAACCTCAAGTTCGTCACGCGAGGGGCCAACGCAAACGTGCACATCGCGGCCGGCAGTACGACGAGCAACATGACGTGCCAGAGCAGCAGGAATCTCATCCGGTTCAACCGGAGAAACGATATCGACGTCCACGCCCTTATGGCTCAGGATATCGGCGGCAACCCAACCGTCGCCGCCATTATTACCAAAACCGACCAGAACGAGAACTCGATCGGGATTGAGCTTCAAGACCTCGTTGGCGGCAAACTCACCCGCTAGCTCCATAAGCTCGGCCTTCGAAGCCCCTTCGCGTTCGATGATATCCTCGAGACGAACGACTTCCTCGGTACTCAAAACCGGTTTCATCTATGCTCCTAGCGTATCTTGCGAAGCATCGCCCAGGTGCTCCGTCAATGCTGAATTCTGCAGCTGCTCAAGCTCATCTAAAACAGAGCGAGCCTCTTTAAATGTCTGCGCAACGCGTTTCTTAGTGCTCACCTTTTCATCTTTTGGCTTAGGCCGAGCATCTTCGGTAATCGCGATGGCATTCGCAACGGCTAAGTCTCCTGTAAGCGTAATGGAAAGAGCGACCTCAACAACACCCAGTTCTTGAGCGATCTCAAGAGCACGACCCGAAAGCAGCGCCTTCGGTTTGCCGAGTTTATCACGCGTTACCGAAACATCCTTGCGACCCACGCCTTGACTAAAACCCGTGCCGAGAGCTTTAAGCACCGCCTCGCGCGAAGCAAAGCGGCTCGCATAGTGAGCGGCGGGGCGCGATGATGCATCGCAATACGCACGCTCTTCTTCGGTAAACACACGCCGAGCAAACGACGGCGTCTTTTCAAGAATTGATTTCATGCGGGAAATCTCGACGATATCAACGCCGATACCAGCTTCAGCCATGTTCACCTCCATATCGCACAGACTAAGTTATTGTAGCCCGTTCACAGAAGATGCGACAAACGAGGGTTATAAAACACAGCTACTATGTGAGACAAAAGCCCGTAAACGCAAAAAGGGGGAGGCCGCGAGGCCTCCCCCTTCTCAGT
>CABUUG010000044.1 GCA_902494605.1 uncultured Collinsella sp. | reverse complement strand
GTTTGTCCGTATTGCCTTCCTCAACCTTGGTAATATCCAAGCCGAAAACGTAGTCGGTGACTTTCTTCGGCGTAGAGGTGCCGGTGCCTTTACTCATGGGGTCGTTGGAGTAGACAAGCGTGACTTCGTTGGTGTTGCCGGTAGCCGTGTATTCAGCATCGCGAGTAAGCTTGGCCTTGTAGGTCACAACGACCTTAGAATTCTTGGTCAGGGTCACGTTCGAAGCCTTTGCAGCGGCCTTGAGGTCGGTAAAGGAAATCATCAGGTCATGGCCTGTAACCTTTTTGGAAGCATCCAAAGTATCCGTAAGCTTCACGTTGTAGTTATTTGTAGGCTGGACAGGCCGACCGTTAATAGTCACGGCAACGGAGCTCGGAATAGCCTCCAGTCCAACGGAAAGATGGTCATGGAACTCATATGTGTATGTGGTAAAGGTATCGATGTTATCGGCGACAGAGCCAGTCAACCTATATTCGATTTCCTCACCGATCTGGGAGTCGCTCACGTTTCCCCAGGTGCCGTTCTCTTTAACCTCCTTGTTGACGGTAGGAATGCTGGTCTTCTCGTTAATTTTGACCGCTTCATCGCCAACAACAGTGAAAATGGGGGCAGTGGCAGCTTCAACGCCTGTGACGGTAGAGGCGTCAGTCACAAAGAGCCAGTAGCCGTGTGAAAGGTTGTTAGCAACGCCATTCGAAGTGGTCGTGTAATCACTTGAATCGTCCAGATTGGTCACCGCAGACACGGCAGCTGCAATCTTGTATGCAGCAGATTCAGATGCCACACGGAACTCTTCATCGGTACCCGTCACGTGTCCCTTGATCCATTCAGCAGCATCCTGAGCGGTGGCTATATTGGCACTAGGTTCGATTTCCGTAATTACCCCCTTAACAGCAGCTTCCACCTTTTCGTTTGCCCATGTGATATTGCTCACAAGCGTCTTGCCATTCTCGTCCTTTACCACATTGGCATCGAAGATCTTGTAACCTTTAAAATCGGTAACGTTATTATTTGCGTTCTTGATGGTCACCGAGCCGGTCGCGGCGCCCTCAGCAAACGCCATGGTCACCGGCGCCATGACGCCGCCGAAGCTCAGCGCTGCAGTGAGGCCTGCCGTTACTGCCAGGCGTGCGATGTTCTTGCTCATGCTCATCTTCTTTTCCTCTGCTTTCTGCTCGAATTCCATTTGATCTAAATCTGTCTGTCTGTGTCTTAGCATCTACTTCGCTACGTCTCGCCCCGCTCTCTGTGGGGCTGCCAGCTACTCTTTATGGCTGCCACCTCCCCGCTTGATCAGGAGCGCGACCACGATGAGCGCGGCTCCGGCGACCGCTGCGGCGGCCGCGGCGTACATTGCCATATCGCCAGTCGAGGGCATAAAGCCTCCGGTGGTAATGCTAGGGGGTGTGCCGGTGGGCGTGTTGATGAGCGACGCCTCCAGGCTGCCCGTCGACCCGTCCGCGCTGTCGGCGCGCAGGGGCGACTCGGCCGTGATGGTGAGCTTGGGCTTGGCGGCGGCCACCTGGTCGACGTCCAGGCCCTCGGCCTTGACTGTCACTGAGCGCGTGCCCTCGAAGGCGGTGTAGCCCTTGGGTGCCTTGAGCTCGCGGACCTCCAGCTTGCCCGAGTCCACGCCCGAGACGGTCACGCGGCCGTCCTCGCCCGTGGTGACGGTGGCCTTGCCCTCCGCATCCCACGTGCCGTCGGCCGCTAGCGTGCGACCGCAGTCGTCGGCGATGCTCAGGACCGCCCCGGCAAGCGGCTTGTCTCCGTCGCTGCCGCGCTTGGTAAGCGCGAGATCCCAGGTGTAGGCCGTCGCGTCATCGCTCGGCGTGCGGGTGAAGCCGGCGTCGCCGGACTGGTCGGACAAGGGAGAGCGCGGGTAGCGCAGGTAGACCTCGTTGGGGTTGCCCTTGGCGATGCCGTGGTTGCAGCCGCTGGCGAGCGGCGCGTTGTACACAGCGACCACGCGGGCGCCCGCGGTAAAGGCTTCGGTCCCGCCGAGCGCGGCGATGAGGTCGCCGGTGCGCACGGTGAAGGTCTTGCCGTCGGCCGCTACCTTGGTGGCGCACTGGGCCGTGATGTCGGTCCAGCCCTTCGCGGGCTCGGTGCCGGCGCGGCCGTCCCTGCCGGCCGAGACGGCGTCGAAGCCGCCGTCCGCACCCGCCGCCACGTACACGCGCATGCTCGCGGCCACCTTGGAGGGGTCGAGCCCCGCGCTCATGGTGTCGACGAACCGCACCGCGTAGGTGTCGTAGGCCGTGAGCCCCGCCGGGACCGTGGCCGAGAGGCGCCAGTACAGGTCGTCGGCGACCGTGGCGTCGGCGGCCTTCTGCCAGGCGGCGGTGCCGTCCTCCAGCACGTGCTTGGACACCTTGGGCGTCGCCGCCTTGGGCTTGACGGTGACGGCGCTGCCGCCGACCAGGGCCATGATCGGCGCGGTGCCGGCCTCGCCTTGGGCGATGGCGTCGTCTTTGGCGACGATGAGCCAGTAGCCGCAGGACAGCTCGGCCGCCGTGCCCGCGTTAAGGGCCACAGACTCGGCACCAGAGCTCTGGAGGGAACGAGCGAGCTGTGCGCTCAGCGCGCTCGTAAGGTGGGAATCGGTGTTGAGCCACTCGGCAGCTTCCTGCGCGGTGGTCTGGGAATTGGGCATGCCGGCGCTGTGCAGCACAGGCAGCGCGGCGTCGCGCACGGCGTCGCTTACCCAGGCGAGGTCGGTGGCGATCTTAGCGTCGCTGTCGCCGTCGACGACGTTGGCGCTAAAGATCTGGTAGGCATCGTAGCTGCTCGCCACGGTGCCGCTCACCGTGATGGAACCGGTCGAGGTCGGCGCGGCCTGCGCGGAAGCGGGGAACACAACCGCGCAGGTGCCGATCAGGAGGGCAAGCAGCGCAAACAAGATCGGGAAGGAGCAAACTTTCTTATTCACGACGCTCGCCTCCCTTCGCATTCGCCTTGCGACGAACGTGCATCCAGGCTGCAGCAGCGCAAAGCACCGCCGCGCCGGCAAGGTACGTCAGAGTGACGCCCGACATACCAGAAAGGGGCAAAGAGGTGGAGTAGGTGTTGGTGAAGGTGGGGTTAGGGGTTGAATTCGCGCTCACATTATCGTTGGCGTCGACCTCGTAGTAGACCGGCGTGCATTTCAGCGTGCCGCCACCGTTGTCCGTTGCCGTTACCACGACCTTGAACCTCTTGGTGTCGTTCTTGTAGCCTTCGTGCTCGGTGCCTTCGTTCTCTTTGGCGGCACATTCACGGATATAGTAGGTGACTGTTGCTTTGCCTTCAGTGAGATCTTTGACGCCAAGTGGGCCAATTGTCTGCTCAGCAAACGTCACCGTTGCCTCATTGCCCGTCCCCTTACTAGTGCATTGGGTATTGAGCACCTTCTCATTGCCACTGGCATCCTTGGTGTACAGCTCGAACTTGAACTTCTTCATCTCGCCGCCATCGACCTTCTTGGTCACCTGAGGTGTCCAAGTGCCTGAAGCCTGGTAGGGCGCAAGTTCGTTCTTAAACGCATGGTTGGATTCATTGCCGATTCTTACGGTCGAGATGGTTTTATCTTTCGGATCTTCACTCCAGCTATAGAAGCCTGCACCGGGATCAGTGAAAGACTTTTCGTTTTTCCTTTTGACGGTGACTATGGAAGCGCTTGTATTGACCGAAAAACGTTTAATCTCAATTCCCAAGAAATTCGTTGTTTCAACTGGCTGATCGCTAACCTCTACATGTATTTTGTAAATAGACTTATCAAACTTTGTTCCTTTTTCGTTGACAGGAACTTTATCAGGGTCAGGGGGAACTTCAACAAGGTAGAGGTCGTAATTGCCCGACTGGTAGTTCGCGCCCGTATCAATGAGAATGTCTCCGTTTTCATCGACGGTAACCGCGGGCATAGCCTCGCATCCGTTTTCGTTAAGCGTGCCGTTCTCATTCCAGCATGGTGCCTTCTTTGAATTGGCAGGTGCGCCCAACAGCTTAAACTGATAGGGATGTTCTTTGAGACTCCGCTTAGCACCGTCCTTCATAAGGACTTTATTTGCCTTGACTTTGATTGCAGGATACGCGTTCAAAGCCTCGACCTTGCCAACGACAAGATCGCCGTTGGTCATGATGCCGCCGCCGTGGGTGTATGAGTAGTTGCCACTGATGACAGTGGTCGCAGCGTTTTGGGCAGCGGTCTTGGCATCATTGGTCGGATGAGCCTCAAGACCGAACATATACTTAGCCTCGGCGCCGCCATTGGCATCGATGGTTATCTTCTCACGATCGCAAGTGCCCTTCCAGCCAGCCGAGCCACCGCCGAGCATCTTGCCAAGAACGACCGCAACCGTATTTTGACTGTCGTCCTGGCGTACCAAGAAGAAATCCTTATGACCCTCTTCTTTGAAGGTTGGGGTAATGTAATTAGTATTTTTGTCCAAATTCTTATCATGACCACCGGCAGAGAAGTGCTCACCGTGATCCGCATTGTTGTAGATTGCAGCACCATTTGAGTGAGAGACAATCGTCTCGCCCGTAGGGCAAGCACCAACGCCGCCACCCCAGCCGCCGGCCACATTGTTGGTGATCAGCGTCTTTACGATATTGAGCTTACCGCCCTGCTGGATAAAGATGCCACCGCCGCCCCAGTCGCCGCCGCGGCTCTTGCCCGTCATGGTCTTGTTGTTGGTGATGTAAACCTTGCTGGACGCACTTGCTGCCTCAATAACGCCGGTAGTACCGCTAGAAATACGGAGACCACCGCCCTCGGCATTGTCGGACATATTGCCCGCTATAAAGCCGCCAGTCATGGAGAACGTGGTGATCGGTTGATTGTGAAAACCAGCGTAGATACCGCCGCCGGCCTCATGGGAGTAATTGGCAGTAACGGAGCCGCCCGCCATGGTCAGTTTGCCGCCATTGACAGAAGCAATACCGCCCCCGCCGAGCAGACCGTTGTTGTATTTCGTAGTGATATAGGAGTCGACGCGATTGTTGGTAATGTTTGCCGTTCCTTTGATTGTAACGTCAGCATTTTTGGTAAAGACACCGCCGCCATAGCCATTATTGGGATTGTCGATGTCGTTATAGAGATCCTCATACGTAGCGTTACCCGAGATGACACCACCGGATAGATTCAGCGTGGCGCCCTGGTCAGCATAGATGCCGCCGCCAGATGCTGCCTTGTTTGCCGCGATTACGCCGCCGGTCATGTTGAACTTGGCATTTGTGCCCGTCACGCACAGGCCACCACCCCAGCCGCCGCCGTTACCGTTGGTGACATAGCCGCCAGAAATATTGACAGTGCCTTGAGAGAAAATAACGTGACCGTCGTTGCCCAGGGTACGAGGCGTTGTGATCATGCCTCCGCTGAGGTTAAGCGTACAGCCTTCCCCAACAGAAATGACTTGATTTACATAGCCCTCTTTGCACGCAACGATAGCGCCGAAATTGGTAACAGTGTGCTGGTAGGTCTTTTCGCTAGTACCAAGACCGTTAGGCGTACTCGTACTTTCAGTTACGTAGTATGTGAGTGATTGCGGAGCACTATCGTTCCAATTTACCTTCGCCGCCTGACCAGGCTCGCTACTGGGATCTTCAACCGGTGAGTCTTTCGCCGCACCTTCGACAGTTAGCGTAGCGCCAGATGAAATTGTAATAAATGTACAACCAGTCCTGCCGGTGTTGTCGTTACCACTGCTGTAATAAAGCTTGTAGCATGCAAGGTCGATGGTGGTGTTTTGGCTAATATTGATCGGTTTGGACGACCAAGCGTCGCCCGTCAGACAATAGTTTCCGCCGTTGTTGAACTTATCAGTAACATCGCCTTCTATTTTGTTAGCATTCACGCTTGCGAGCGCAATCGCATTCTCATCGCTATTACTATCATCCGCGGGCTGCGCAGCACCCTCAGTTTCCGCGTCATCAGACAACGGGGCCATCTCGGCAGCACCGTCGCCAGTCTCGTCGCCCTCGGCGTCGTCGCTATTCTGGTTTTCGGTATCCCCGTTGGTAGTGTCGTCTACATCAGTAGACTCACTTGAGGAGCCCCCCCCCATTACAGTTTCCGCGGTAGAAACTGTCTGGGCATCGTTGGCGATGGCCTGCGAGATCGGGGGCATAACGAGCGACAGTACCAGGCTCAAAACGGAGGCTCCGCACAAAACGCCTGCCAGTACACGGCGCGTCGCTTTTTTACTCTGCTTAGATTTGTCTGAATTCGCTTTCATCGATGTCTCCTCCCCAAGAGACCGCGATCTTGCTCTTTCACTATCAAACGTATCTGCGCAATCTGTAATTGCGCACGTTTAGTAATCCATATTGTAGCAATTGTTTGAACATCTAAGCAAAAATACCGATAGTTTTATAGCGAATTCTCAATTCGCTTGACATTTGCTCGGATTTACCTTCGTTTATTCGCTATGAAATATCTATTTCTACTGGTAATTAAGCTAGTTATCATTTTTTAATAGCATTTTATTTATTTGCACAACATTTTGCTCAAGAGCATGCGTCCTGTGAACGGTAGATCATTAACCGGGAGGAATAGACTACCAAATTGATGGGAATATCTTTAACCCATCGGTGGTTAGAGGCGTGATGTTCAGACAACGTTATTTGTATTTTCGCGCAGATTTTCGGTATCAATTCGCCCAAATCGCCTGAGGCCACCGCAAAGGTACCTGCCCCTTTTGTGGTGGTTCTCCCCCTGCGCTACAGCAGATGTTCCTCGATAAAGATCGCTATGCCGTCTTTGTCGTTGCTGGCGGTTACAAAGTCGGCGGCGGCACGGGTGGCATCGCTGCCATTTGCCATGGCCACGCCCACGCCGGCGTCAGCCACCATGCAGGTGTCGTTGTCCGCATCGCCAAACACGCAGATGTCTTGGAGCTCCATGTCGTTGAGCTCCGCCACGCGCACAAGGCCGCGCGTCTTGGACACGCGCGGATCCATAAACTCGTAGAGCCGCTGCGTGGTTTGCAGAGCCGCCGCCTTAACAGTGTCATCGGCAAACGTCGATGCTCGCTCAATCACCCGCGGCATTACCTCGGGCGCCATGGTAAACATCACCTTGGGCTGCGGCTCGCGCAAGAACTCGGCAAAATCGACCACCTGGTAGGGCACGCCGTCGACGCGCGACAGGTGCTCGACGCACGCGTTGCTCTCGGGCACGTAGAACACGCCGTCTCGGGGGCAGACGGGCGTTGCCGGAAGGTCCGCCATGTGCTTGCAGATGCGCGCGATGGTCTCGCCCGGCAGCGGATAGCTCAGCTCGTTGATGTCGTGCGCGCGGTCGATGACCTCGGCGCCACCGCAGCCCACCATCACGTCTACCAGGCCTTCGATGCCCCAGAGCTCGTACATGGCCTCGGTCGCGTGGGCGTCGCGCCCGGTGCACAGGCCAAAGAGCACACCGCGCTCGCGCAGGGCGCGGATCGCCGCCACGGTGCGCGGGGACACCGTGTGCTGGCTCGTGAGCAGCGTGCCGTCGATATCGCAGAACACGGCTTTGATGTGGCTGAAGGTGGTGTCCATGGGGGCCTTTCTGGGTTGTGCGGCGGTGTGGGGTGTATTCGTGAACGGCGTACATGGTATACCAAGGCGCAGGCCGTTGGGACCCGGCCACCACAAAGGTGCCTGCCCCCCTTTGTGGTGGCCGGGTCCGAAGGGCGGCCTGCCCGGGGCACAAACCATCACAACATTCGACGTTTTTCGACAAAATCGCGATTTTCATCGAATGTTGTGATGGTTTTTACTGCAAAGCAAAATCCACCACAAAGGTGCCTGGCCCCTTTGTGGTGGAAGTGACGTTTGCCCAGATAAAACCTGCCGAAATAAACCTGTCCCTTTTTGGCAGGTTTTAGGCCAGATGGTCCTGAATCAGATCGCAGATGGCTCGGGCGTCGTTGATGTTGATGGCTCGGGTCGCAAAGCCGGCGTCGAAGGCCTGACGCGCCAAGGCCTCATTGCAGGCAAGGGCCAGCGTGTGGCCATCGACCAGGTCGAGCGAGCTCTTGCCGCGCAGACGGTCGACACCGGAGCGCGCGACCACGATGTTGTCGAAGCCCTCGGTCTTGTAGCCCTCGATGATCACCACGTCGACATCGTTGTAACGCGACAGCAGCTCGCGCGCGGGCATCTCGTCCTCCTCGCGCGTGTCGGCGTACTCCGCCCAGCGCGTGGCGCAGATGAGGCCCACGTGCTTGGAGCCGGCCTGGTGATGGCGCCAGGTGTCCTTAGCGGGCACATCGATATCAAAGCCGTGATGTCCATGATGCTTGAGCGAACCCACGCGCAGGCCGCGGCGAGTGAGCTCGGCGATAACCTTCTCGACGAGCGTGGTCTTGCCCGAGTTTTGGTAGCCGATAAACGCGATCGCGGGGACGGCCGGTGTCGGAGCTGCGGGTGCGACGGCGACGGGTGCGGGCGCGGGTGCATTGCCCGCGGCTCCCACGGCCTCAACGGCAGCGGCCTGACGCTCTACACGATCCCACACGCCCGAGCGGCCGCCTTCCTTGTGCAGCAAGCGAACGTCGACGATCTCCATGCCGCGATCGACCGCCTTGCACATGTCATAGATCGTTAGGCACGCGGCACTCGCTCCAGTCAGAGCCTCCATCTCAATACCCGTCTTGCCCGTCACGCCGGCCGTAACCAGTACGTGAAAGCCAACCTGCCCGTCCGCGCGCGCCGGCGCCCAGCCCTCGGGCACGTCCTCGGCCGGCGTCCCCGCCGGAGCGATGGGCGCAATGTCGCACTTACTCTTGGTAATAAGCAAAGGATGGCACATGGGGATGATGTCGCTGGTGCGCTTGATGGCCATAATGCCCGCCACGCGCGCGCAGGCAAGCACGTCGCCCTTTTTGGCGCGGTCCTGCAGCACCATGGCCTGCGTCTCGGGGTGCATGAGGATGGTGCCCTCGGCGATGGCGATGCGATGGGTCTCGGCCTTGTCGGACACGTCGACCATGCGTACCTCGCCCTTGGCGTCCACGTGTGTCAGCTCGTCGCGGCGGGCGTCACGGGCGGGCTCGGTGGCAGCACTGGCAGAGGGCTGCGTGCCTGCAACGGCATCGCTGGCCGCAGCCGTAACTTTGTGGGCAGACATCGCGGCCCTGCGAGCGGCCTTGGTGGCATCGGCGTACCTGCTCTTGGCCATATGATCATCCTCCGATTTGGGACATAAATCGTTGCGTGCCCTCAATTATCGCGTGTTCCTGCGGTTTGTGGGCCACGGCATCGCGCCAAATCGAAAGTACCTGCATATCATCACCACGACGCAGCGCCTCGCGCACCGAATACTCGGCATCGCTGAACAGGCACGGACGCACGTTGCCATCGGCCGTCAGGCGCAGACGGTTGCAATTCGCGCAAAAATGGTTGGACATAGCGCTGATAAAGCCAACTGTTCCCGCCGCGCCCGGAAAGTGCCAATAGCGCGCAGGGCCCGCGCCGGCAGGAGCGTCGTTGATGTCGAGCGGCTCAAGCTCGCCCAGTCCCGCCGCGGTGGCCCCGGCATTGATGCGCACCCGCAGCTCGTCGCTCGGCACGGTGTCGCTCGCGTCCCACAGCTCGGGATTGAGCGCGGGAGCATGCGGGTCCACAGCGCAATGCGAGCTCGTGTGCTCGTCGCCAATGGGCATGTATTCGATAAATCGCAGGTGGATGGGGCGGTCGACGGTCAGTCGCGCGAGGGCCGCCACATCCTGGTTGAGCCGGCGCACCACAACGCAGTTGACCTTAACGGGCTCAAAGCCCCAAGCCAGCGCCGCATCGATGCCGGCCATGGTCTGCTCGAGCCGGCCCAGGCGCGTGATCTTTCCAAACAGCGTAGGGTCGAGCGTGTCGAGCGAGATGTTGACTCGGTTAAGCCCCGCGTCTTTGAGCTGCGGCGCCAGCCTGGGCAGCAGGGCGCCGTTGGTGGTGAGCGAGATGTCCTCGATCTGCGGAATCGCACGGATGTCGCGAATAAGCGGAATGATACGGCGGCTGACCAGCGGCTCGCCACCCGTCAGGCGCACGCGGCGAATGCCCTCCCCCGCCACCAAGCGCACAAAGCGGGCGATTTCCTCGGCGCTGAGCAGCTCGTCGTGCGCACGGGGCGCCACGCCATCGGCCGGCATGCAATAGATACAGCGGAAATTGCACTTGTCGGTAACGGCAATGCGCAGGTAGTTGATATCGCGGCCAAAACCGTCATGTTGCACGCGTCCGTCCACGCAGCCCTCCCCTCGCGCGGCGTTTTATTCTTCGGAAAACATAATACCCCACGAGAGAATCACGCCGACACCCGTACGACAGGACAGGTCGCTTCGAGCAAGACCGGCTTCCCAAGCCCATCCTCAGCACAGACCATCACAACATTCGATGCTTTTCCCGATTTTGGCGAAAAACGTCGAATGTTGTGATGATCTGCCTGCCCACGGCACCCCGCAGAAGGGCCGAAACACCCCTAAAGGCCGCCGTCCCAGTGTCGAATCACGAACTCTCGCAGGTCGTTCTGACGTTTCTGGAACGCTTCGCTTCGGTCGCACTTAAGGCCCATAGCGAGCGCGATGGCATTCATCGCCCGGTGCAATTGCAGCTGGTGGGCAAACTGAGTCCCGGTGAGGACGATCATCCTAAAGCCCAGCGCGCTCAGCACGGTCATACGCTCCGCATCCGACGCGCTGCGCTGTTTATCAAGATGGTCCGAACCGTTGTATTCAATCCCCGTACCGCTCGCAGGCGCATATACGTCGATCTCGAAATACCCGGCCTTTGCGAGATACTTGAACTCGCTGGGAACATCGACCCGATGGTTGAGCTCGACCTTGGCGTATCCCAGCCCTCCCTGGGAACGTTTTGCTACGACCATGATTGCGGTGGCCGTCTCCATGGGCGACCGCGCGCCATCGTGCACGCGCTTGAGCACGGCGGCCGCGCGTATAGCCCCCTGACGAGATCGGTTCTCGTTGCAATAAGCAATCAAGTCGGCAACGGTATACCTCTGCCCCATCTCGATATAATCGCCTGTCGACAGATGATTCAAATGGTAACGGGCGCAAATTTCATACCCATATTCCAGCTGCTCGGGCTCGCTCATCCACGAACCCGCTTGGACAAAGCACATGGCCTCATCAACCACTAGAAGGCCCTCTGCCACCTCGATAAGATGGCCTGGAGGTATCGGCGCCCCAAACACGTGGCACCTAAATCCAGCCGGCGTCGAGCGCTCAAAATCGAAGTTGACGAGCGTGTCGATATGATCGAGTTCTTCTCGTGGAATACCGAGCGAAACCAGATAGTCGGTAACGATCCCAACTGCCGTTGAAGCCCTCAGCCCCTTGGCATCGAGTCCCAATTTGGGCAGGTCCGCAGTCGGCTCCGCCTCGTTGGCAAGCGAGTCCTCATCGTATAGGCTGCTTGCCCGCGAGAGCGGCTCGGACGGGCGCGCCACGTTGTGGTACAGCCAGGCAGTCTTATGGGACAGGACGATCGGCAGGTCCATGAGCCCTCCAATAGAGTCGGATAACCAACCTTATTCCCCTGCCCACGGGTCCGCACACCTTCGTGCACAAGAAAGCGATTCCACCCGGTCGAGTGGCAGAAAAACCATCACAACATTCGATGCTTTTCCCGATTTTGGCAAAAAACGCCGAATGTTGTGATGGTTTGAGGCGAGGTGAGAGGCACGGAGGGGTCAAAGCATCGTGCTCGAACGGGTTAATCCAACTCTTTTAACCCGTGTGCCAGCTGCCAGTACTCGCCGTGCTGGGCGAGCAACTCTTCGTGCGTGCCGCGCTCGATGATGCGGCCGTGTTCGAGGACCATGATGGCGTCGGCGTCGCGGACGGTGGACAGGCGGTGCGCAATCATAAACGTGGTGCGTCCGCGCATGATGCGGTCCATACCGCGCTCGATGAGCTTTTCGGTACGCGTGTCAATGGAGCTCGTGGCCTCGTCCAGGATGAGCACCGGCGGGTCGGCAACGGCCACGCGCGCGATGGCGAGCAGCTGACGCTGACCCTGCGACAGGTTGGCGCCGTCGGCCGTGACCGGTGTGTCGTAGCCCCGCGGCAGGCGGCGGATAAACGAGTCGGCGCAGGCGGCCTCGGCAGCGGCGCGCACTTCCTCGTCGGTCGCGTCGAGCTTGCCAAAGCGGATGTTCTGCGCAATGGTGCCGCTAAACAGGTGCGTGTCCTGCAGCACAATGCCGAGCGACCCGCGCAGGCTGGCCTTGGCAATGTGCTTGACGTCGATGCCGTCGTACGTGATCTCGCCGTCATCGACCTCGTAGAAGCGGTTGATGAGGTTGGTGATGGTCGTCTTG
>CABUUG010000043.1 GCA_902494605.1 uncultured Collinsella sp. | reverse complement strand
CCATCTATTTATACTTGATTTAAGGCGGAGTGGAATGTGGGCGCGCAAGGAGATGCGGAATCGATGAGAGCCTCAAAAAAAATTACTGCAGTGTTATCATCTTTCATCCTCTCTTTTCTTCCATTTCTGATTCTATGGGCGGCTTGGTCAGTCCTCCCTGATACAATTCCCGCTCATTGGAGTGGGGGTGTGGTTGATCGATGGGGTAATAAGCTTGAATTGCTGGTTGTTCCGCTGTTTTCTCTGATTGGTTCTATTGCAATTTCTGTGTACCTTATTGTTTCCACGCGGCGAAGAGAGTTCGCGGATTTCTCTGTTCGAATGCGACGGGACTTTGTTGCGTGCTATATTTCTAGTCTTCTTTTATCGACAACCTGCTCAGTGATAATTGCCGTTTGGGTTCAGTTGATTCTTACGCAAAGCACTGCGGTTGATGGGGGGCTTGGACTATCGATCCTGTATTCCCTTCCCGGGCTATATGTGATCTTGTGCGCTTTGCCGCCTTTTTATGCGAGCGGCGAGAGCAAAAAGGCAGAGCGCCTGATAACAGTTCTTATTGGCGGCGCGGAAATTGTTCTTTGTGGAATAGTGCTTGAAGGTTCGGCTGCCTCTTATGCGATGATTGGACTGATGATTCTGTTCTGTGCGTTTGAGATTGTGTCACAGGTAAGGGATAGCCGGTCCTTATGAGTTGAATTACGCGCGTGCGGATATAAAGGTTGGCATGTTAAGCTGGTCGTTTTCTCGTTCTGTGACATTTGCAGTAGGATGAGTGGGACTAGGCGCGCTGCGGTGTGATGGTGACGGTTGAGACTTGTATCGCTGCAAATCCGCTGATGCACATTTTGCTATTGGGCTTGAAGGTAGGACCGACAGGCCTTTGTTTGGGATGTTCTGGTCGTCCAACGCGTGTTGCACGGCTGTATATTGTTACGCTCGTTCGGCGCTCCGTTGGAGCATTTCCGGGTTTGTCAGCATCATGACTTGGCCAAGTGACACGCTTGCCGGGACGGTTGTAACGCCGCGCCGGTTCCGTGTGCTCCTTCGTTGTTGGCCTGTCCAGCCGGGGGCGGATTCGGCCTCATGTTGTGGCGCACGGCCAACACCGAGATCGACTGCGACGTCCTATTCCAGTACTGCGACCTGCGCGAGGTCTACAAGCCGCTCGAGTACCTCAACGTCGCCCTCCAGTACGATGATATCCCGTACCGCAAGTGGTCGTCCCCGCTCGACCTAAAGGAGATCGGGATGGACGACCCAGCCTGCACGAGAGGTGCGCCCTGCAGCTCGGCTGGGAGCTCGCGGGGAATGACGCCACACGCGACCGCGCCGACATGTCCGTCGCCGCGAGGTATTCCAAAGACCAACTCGTCGAGATGGTGTTTCCCGACGGGATGCTGCCGTAGGCCCCCGACGGATGAAGGGGTCTGGCCGGCTTGGGCTCGTTGCCGGGCACGGTTCAGCCATCGAGTGGCCCCAGGCGGGGCGGGGAGGATATGCCGCTGCATGCGTTGCGGCTTCCCTAGGGTTGGCTGTATCCGAACCCATTCGAGCCTATACACTTCGCCGGCTTTTTCCATCGGTCTTGCCGCAGCGGCAATGTCCGCACGAGCAGATATCATCGGATTCACGGAAAGGCGTTCGCCGCAGACGCACGCGTCGCGGCAGGGGGAGGAACCATGCTGGCTGAGAAACTGGTACGCGCGAGGGGCGCCGGCATACCGTGGGCGGACAAGACCGGCATACAGCGCTTCTTCACTGTCTTCGGCCCGGTCATCTACATAGCCTGGGGACTCCTGCTGGCGTTCGGGACCGTGTGCGCGGCGATCATCGCGTGTGCGTTCGAGCGGAACCCGCCGAGGAGAAGGCGGTAGGTGGCATACACCCCTCGTCGCACGCACCGGGCCTCAATCCCTAAAATATATAAGTACGCCTTCCGTTTTCAGGTTTTCGATGAACCTGTCCGTGGCACCATTGAGCCTCACGGTGACGTCGACGTCCCTGCCGAGTGCGGACGCGAGCGAGTCGAGCATGGACAGGTAATCGGAGGACGTGCAGGACGGATCCAGCCCGAGGAAGAAATCGACGTCGGATGAATCCTTCTGCTCGCCCCTTGCGAACGAGCCGAACAGTACGGCCTTTTTGACGAACGGGTTGGCAGCGAAAACCGAACGGGAGCGAGTGACGGCAGCGAGACGGGTGCCCACGGGGGCCGAGGGGTTCTCGCAGTCCTCAACGAGCCATTTCATCGCCGCTTCCTCCTTCGGATTAACCCATTGTCTTCGATTGTAATTTTCCCGCCATGCCGCAGGCGACAAGTTTTCGCAATCGGGTCGGGAACGCACCTATATATAAGTGTATATCCCAGACGGGCTATCGCCTTCAGGCAAGCGACCACGCGCACGGTAATCTTCCGCGCCGTGCCCGTAGCGGCCTACGCCGCTACACGGCTACACGCCTACGGGGCTACACGCCGCCGCCCGGCCGAACGGCGGGTGGGTCGCCCATGGGCGCCCTCGGGCCATGCTCCCATTTTTGAGAGAGCTGCCGTCGGGGCTTCCCGAAAGCCGCCTGCATTCCCGCGGACGCATTGCGCAATCGTAAAAAGAAGGGCACGGACGTCCGCGTTCGCGGAAACCCGTGCCGCATTTGCGTAACCGAGAAGACCGGGTAGAATCTATCTAAACGCGTTTCCACATTCCCGTACTTGCACTACGGATTTGGGAAAGCGAATGCCTCAGCCTCTACTCGACCACGGTCGCCTCGGTCGGGATGGCCCCCAGCACTGCCGCGTACTCGGTGGGGTAGAGGCGGCTGATGGTCTGAACGTCGCGGATGAGGACGTTGCGGTCGTCGGGCTCGGAGATGCCGTAGCCGAACGCCTCGAGCGTCTCGATCGCCTCGCGGATCTTCTGCTGGAACATGGGGCCGGGGTCCACCCTCAGGCCGAGATAGCCGCGCCACAGGCTCGGCGACACGCGAAGCATGTTCTGGATCTTGGACATCGGCTCGATGTCGGCGTAGACGTTGAGCGTGACCATGGCGTCCTTGTGCCCGAGGATCGACTGCAGCGCCTTGATGTCGCCGCCGTGGCGGATCCACTGCGTCGCGAAGGTGTGGCGCAGGCCGTGGAACGTGATCAGCTCGTCGTTGGTGCCCATGAGGCCGTTGGTCTCCGAGAACGTCTTGAACGCCCTGCGGATGTAGCTGGTGGTGGCGAAGGAGCCGTCCGGCCGCGACACGACGTAGCTGTCCGCGAGGTCGCGCAGGCCGAGGGCCGATGCCTCCCGGAGCCTCTGCGAATCGATATCGTGGATCTCTTTCAGGAAGGGGAGCAGGCCCACCGGGTCGATGGGGATCGTCCTCAGGTCGTGGTTCTTGGTGTCCTTGATGAAGGAGCCCCTGTCCTTGACGTAGGCCACCGAGTGCCTGACCGTGATGAGCCCCGACTCGAAGTCGACGTCGCACCAGCGCAGGCCGCAGACCTCGCCGATGCGCATCCCGGTGTGCAGGGCGAGCACGACCGCCCGCCTGAAGGTCGAGTCCGGCATCATCGAGGTCACCGAGTTGAGCTTCGGCACGAGGTCGGAGCGCAGCGCGTTCCTGGGCCTGGCGATGACCCTGGGCGCGAGGGCGCCGTCGAACGGGTTCCTCCCGATCGTGTCGTTGCTCCTCTTCAGCAGGACGGCGTAGAGCCGCTTGCCGAGCTTGAAGGACTTGTTGAGCGTGTCCGGAGCGGTGCCCAGGGCGATCCTGCGCCTCGACCACGCGTTGACGTCGTCGGTCGTCACCTCGTTCACGGGGACGAGGCCGAGCTCGTCGCGCTCGATGTGCAGGGCGCTGTAGTGGTAGTCGTCGCGGGTGGTCGGGGTGATCCTGTTCATCTCCAGGCAGAAGTCGATGAACTTCTCGAGCGCCTCGGAGAGCGGCAGCGCGGCGTAGTCGTCACGCTTCTCGGCGGGAAGCCCGGCGCCGACAGCGGCCCTCGCCTCCTCAGCCTCGGCGAGCTCGAGCTCGATCTCCGACCTGAATTCCGAGAGGAAGCGCATCGCCGCCGCCTTTCCCCTCGTGCTCTGCTTCAGGCAGGGCACGCCGGTGTTCTTGGTCCTCTGGACCTTCTTCCCGGTCATCTCGTCGGCCACCGTCACGACGGCCTGCCACTTGCCCTTGTTCTTCCTCACGCCGCCGGGTCCGCATACGCGTAAGGTTTTATTGCTGCATTTCTCGTTTTTCATGTCTGCTCCTAAATCCACAGTTGATTAGAAACAGATGGGCCCACCTGCGGGAACCCGGGGAGACGACGATTCGGGGCTCCTACCCCCGTTGATTAAGTCATCGGCTGCACCGCGCTCCGCAAAACCGATAATATTCTAACTTGACAAAACGCGCTGAGCTGGGTTAATTTACATACGTAAAAACGCTCTACTTGCGCTATCTGCGCGTGCTTTAACAAAATAACCACAGGTCAGGGCCATTCTGGGCCCGCTGGGGGTCAAGGGGTCGCTGGTTCGAATCCAGTCGTCCCGACCAGAAGTTTGCAGGTCAGGCACCTAGTGCCTGACCTTTTTTGTTTTAATCACATGATTATTTTGCTTAAAGCAACAACGTTCCCGCTCGATGTGATTACCGAATCAGAACGTGTACATCAGCCACCAAAATCGACATTTTTCGACATGTTTGGAGGCTGATGTACACGAATGCGAAATCCCCCGCCTAATAGCGCCCTCCACATGTCTGGACTCTCTATGCTTACGCTGGATAGACATCGCCGGAACGGGTATAGTATCGAAAGTTTTGTCGTTAACCAGCGGGGGAGTCCTGTGGGCATCAAAAAGAAGATCAAAAAGGAGCTTATCGGCACTTCCGATTACCCGTCGAATAAGATCTTTACGATCTCCAATTTCATCACCTTTACGCGCCTGATCCTCACCTTGGTATTTCTGTACCTGTTTGTGACGGACAACAACCGCGTCATCGCCATCGTAATCTACGCCGTTGCCGCCTCCACCGACTGGATGGACGGTCAGATCGCCCGCATGACTAAGACGGTCTCATGGCTCGGCAAGGTCATGGATCCCATTTGCGACCGTGCGCTGCTGTTCACCGGCGTACTTGGCCTGGTGGTCCGCGGAGAGCTGCCCATCTGGGTCTGCGTGCTCATTATCGGCCGCGACATCTATCTGGGCATCGGCACGCTTATCGTGCGCCATTATCACCGTCGCCCCATCGATGTCGTCTTTCCCGGAAAGATTGCCACTGCGCTGCTCATGACTGGTTTCTCGCTCATGCTGCTCGGTTTCCCCGTTATTGACGGCCTGCACCTTTTACCTTCATCCCTTACGGCCTTCCCGGGCCTCAACGGAAGCTCGGTGCCCCTCGGCATCTTCTTTGTGTACGGCGGCGTGATCTTCTCCATGCTCACGGCTGTCATCTACTCCATTAAGGGCGGAGCGGCCATTAAACAAGCTCTCACGCATCCCGAGGACGAGGACATCGACTTTCTGAACCCTGAAATCGAAGACTGATTCGTTGGGGTATGATTACGTACGGTTCATTATTTGCGGCACGTCCGCGATAAGTTAGGGGTTGTCATGGACAACATGGTTAACAATATGCCTCAGAATGATAAGACTGCTGACGCTACCTGCGTATTCCGCGTGCCTTCAAGCGATGTCACCGTTCCCGACCTCATGGCCAACGTGCGCATCACCGCCCCCGTTCTGTCCATCGTCAAGGGTCCGCAGACGGGTGCCGCTTTTGAGCTCGAGGACGACGTGACCACCATCGGCCGCGATCCCGCGAACGGCATCTTCCTCAATGACATGACTGTTTCGCGCAGTCATGCGCGCATTATTCGCGAGGGCCTCGGCGCTCGCATCGAGGACTTGGGCTCGCTCAATGGCACCTGGGTCGACGGTGCCATCGTCAATGCAGCCCCGCTGCACGACGGTTCTTCCGTCCAGATCGGTACGTTTACGCTCATCTACCACGAGAGCACGCCGGAGCGCATCGAAACCGGTGAGTAGGGCATGGCCGAACGCAACTATCTGAGTATCGGCCAAGTCGTCAACCTACTTCGAGGCGCATACCCCGATCTTTCGAACTCAAAAATTAGATTTCTAGAGGATGAGGGGCTCATTACCCCTCATCGTACGCCTAAGGGATACCGTCAGTACTCCAAGGAGGACGTTGATCGCTTGGAAGTCATTCTGCACTTGCAGAAGACTCGCTACATGCCGCTCAACGTGATTAAGCAGCGGTTGGAAAACGCCACGGACCTGTCAACGCTCGCCTACGAGGTGGGCTTGCTGTCCGATGTTCCGCTCAAGACGGAGCCCAAGGAGACTAAGCAAAAGCTGCATCCCATCGAGACCATTCCCGATATGCTGGGCGTCGAGATTTCGTTTATCCGCTCGCTCGCCGAGAACGACCTCATTCGCATCATCAAGAGTCCGCAGAATCGTGAGCTCGTCGATGGTCGCGATTTTCCGATCATCCGCTACTGCTCCGAGCTGTCACGCTTCCATATCGAGCCGCGCAACCTGCGTCAGTACGTGTCTTCCGCCAACCGCGAGTCCTCCATGTTTGAGCAGGTGCTCGTGAGCATGCTCGGAATGGATACCTCCGATGACGAGCGCGACGCCAAGCTCGAACGTGCGTTTAAGAAGCTTCACGACCTAACGGAAGGTGTGCACACTGCACTGCTCAAGAACCGCGTTTTTGAGTCGCTCACCGCCGTGGTCGAGGACGCCGACATCGATGCACTCGATGAGGAAATCACTCGTTCCGAGTCCACCAAGGCCAAAAACGAAGAGATAGCTGCGCCGGCTCCACACGAGGATTCTCTCGTAAAGCCGCTCAAGGTTGTCGCCCCTTCGCAATCCGGCACCGCCACCGCGGGCAAATAACAGCTGCTGTAATTTCGGCAACCCATTGAAAGGTCATGCAATGTACGACTTCGAATCTCAAATCGTCGACATCCCCGACTATCCCGAGCCCGGAGTCATCTTTAAAGACATCACGCCGCTCTTTGGCAATCCCAAGGCGCTCAAAGCCATGACCGATGCCCTCGCCGAGCACTTTGCCGGCATGGGAATCACCAAGGTCGTGGGTCCCGAGGCTCGCGGCTTTATGGTTGGCGTACCGGTGGCTGTAGCCCTTGGCGCCGGCTTTGTTCCCGCACGTAAACCGGGCAAGCTACCGCGCGAGACTGTGAGCCAGAGCTATGAGCTCGAGTACGGAACGGATTCCATTGAGATCCATGCCGACGCTATCAGCTCTAAAGATACCGTGTTGATTCTGGACGACTTGGTCGCGACGGGCGGAACCGTCGAGGCAACAGGTAAACTGGTGCAAGATATGGGCGCAAAGCTTGTCGGTTACGGTTGTATCCTCGAGCTTGCGTTTCTCAACCCGCGCGAGAAGCTCACGCCGTCTGATGACGATGTGGAGCTCTTTAGCCTGGTGACGGTGGACTAGCCGTTACCCTTAGTTACTGGAAAGGAAGCTACATGCGCACAGCAAACACGCACAAAAACATGGCACGCTGCGCTGCTACGGCAACCCTCGCTTGTGTTTTGGGCTTGGGCCTCGCGGCTCCTGCCTACGCCGATACCGCATCCGACCTTGCCGCTGCTCGTACGAAGCTCGAGCAGATCGGTACCCAAACTCAGCAGATTTACGATGAGCTCGCCACGCAGACACAGGCGCTCGATCAGACTGCCGGCGAGATCACGCAAAAGCAGCAGGAGATCGCCGATGGTCAGGCTAAGCTCTCGACCTATGTCGCCGGCGAGTATAAGACCGGCGGCCTGAGCTTACTTCAGGTTCTGACGGGTGTCGATGACCTGAGCGATATGCTCAACCGTCTGTTCTACTACGGCAAAGTTTCCGATAAGCAAGCTCAGACCATTCAAGAGGTCAAGGAGCTTAAGCAGCAGCTCACCAATAAGCAGTCCGAGCAGGAAAAGAACGTCGCCGCCACGCAAAAGAAGGTCGACGAGCTTAACGCCCAGCAGGCTGAAGCCCAGAACGTCGTAAACTCCCTGGATTCGCAGCTGCAGGCCGAGCTTGCCTCCGAGGCCGAGGCCAACGCCGCGCTGCAGGCCGGCATCAACGCCAGCACCGCCGAGAAGGCCACGGTGAGCAACGAGACTGCCGGTACGACCGAGAACACCAACAACGGTGGCCAGACCAGCAATAACAACAACCAGGGCGGCAACACTCCGGCTCCTACGCCGGCACCTGCTCCGACACCGCAGCCCTCCACGCCTGCTCCGGCTCCGACGCCTTCTGCTCCGAGCCAGTCCGTCGATGGCGGTTCTATTGTCTCGCGTGCATACAGCAAGCTTGGTTGCGCCTATTCCTGGGGCGGAATTGGCCCGAACAGCTTCGACTGCTCTGGTTTTGTAAGCTATTGCCTTACTGGTCGCTATTGCCGCCTGGGCACCACGGGCACCTTTATGGGCTGGACGCGTGTGTCCGATCCGCAGCCCGGTGACGTTGTAGTCAACTCGTACCACACCGGCATTTACATCGGTGGTGGTCAGATGATTCATGCTTCCGACTACAACACGGGTGTTATCATCAGCTCCGTTGCCGCCGGCATGAACAACAACTATATCTTCGTTCGCTACTAAGTATTCAGATAAAGCAAACGGATATGGACCTCGTGGCTTTGAGTCATGGGGTCCATTCTTTTGCCATTCGTGCAGGCCGCTATCTAGTTTTGAATACTAGATAGCGGCCCAATCGGTCTGCAAGAAGGCTATAATTGTTAGGGAACAATTAGAAAGGACCCTCTATGAGCTGGGCACTTATCTCCGATTCAAGCTGTAACCTCCGCGATTGGCAACCGACCGCGCCCCATACCACCTTTGCATTTGCGCCCCTCAAAATTCGAGTGGGGGAGCGTGAATTCGTCGATGACCTTTCACTCGATGTTCATGAGCTCAACTGCGCTGTTCAGGCGGAGACGAACGCATCTTCGAGCGCTTGTCCCAGCGTAGGGGAGTGGGCCGAGCTCTTCAAATTGGCAGACAAGACCATCTGCATGCCGATCTCTGAGGGCGTGTCGGGAAGCTACAACGCGGCAGCCACGGCTCGCGATATGGTTCTTGCCGAGGAACCGGACCGACAGATTCATCTAGTCAATTCACGCGCAGCTGGCGGCAAAATGGACCTCATTTTCTTGCTGTTTGACCGCTATCTTGCAAGCAATCCGAATGTCTCATTCGAAGACGCTTGCGCATACTTCGATAGCCTTGAGCAGAACAGCAAAATCCTCTTCAGTTTGTGCAATTACGAAAACCTCGCCAAAGCCGGACGTATCCCTAAGGCAGCCGGCGTCATTGCCAACAAGCTCAATATCCGCATTTTGGGCACAGCGAGTGAGGCCGGTAAAATCGAACTCGTCGGGCACACGCGTGGCGAAAAGAAGATGCTCAACAAGATCATCGACACTATGGAAGCCGAGGGCTTTACGGGCGGTGAGGTCGTCATAGATCACGTTGAGAACGAAGCTGGAGCCCAGGCGCTCACTGACCGCATAGTCGAGCATTGGCCCGGCTCCAAGACCATCATCATGCCCTGCAACGGCCTGGATTCCTATTACGCCGAGATGCACGGCCTCATCATCGGCTACGGCATGGGCGTAGCTTCGGGCAAATAAAGTCCAACCAAGCAAAAATACGGGCGGGACAAAGCGACAGATGGCTCTTTGTCCCGCCCGTTTTATACGTCGGCTAGCTATTAAACCCGTTGAACTTGAGATAGCTCATCAAGTAAGCCTTCGAAACGAAGGACGATACCGCGCTACGCACAAGCAGCGACTCACGCGTTACCTGATGCGCCGTATCGGGCACGGGAGTCTGCTCGACGGAAAACGCCGCACGAATCGATGCCTCGAGCTGATCGACCACATAATCAAAGGCCGTCGGGGCATCGTAGCTCAAACGCTGAATGTTAAAGAGTGCCTGCACCGCAGCAATAGGTAGCACCTGCTTAAAGATGCAGATAGCGATCAGGCGGGCAATCTGCTCGCGGCCATATTGCTTTTTGACCGGAGCAGGCACTAGGCCGACCTTTACGTAGTTATTGATCATCGATGGCGTAATGATAGGCTGCTCAACGCAAATGGACAGCGGCTCCATCCAAAGCGCAACATACTCAATAACCTGGTCGCGGTAGAGTGTCACATTGGGCAACTGGTCATAGCGCGGCAGACTCAACGTATTGAGTTTGCGCACGATATCGGACTGAATAAATGCATCGGGCAGCACAGTGGGCTGAATATCCTCAGGCTTAATGCTGACCGACGAATCGGACATCGGGATAACGCGTTTGGCGTGGTTCATAAGAATCCTCCGTTCATTAGCTATATTGTATTCTAGGTTATCTAGTTTTGCATACTATATAGCAGGAAAGTAAAAGAGGCTGGACAGCACATTGATGCACCGTCCAACCACTTTGTTTTAAAGATAGCAACCTTACATAAGATATATTATCGTACTTATCTACGGAGAAATGCGTATGCGCTGGTTGCCGCTATGGCTCCGTCAGAAACCGCGGTCACAACCTGACGTAAGCGCTTGGAACGGATATCGCCAGCGGCAAATAGACCTGGCGTGCGGGTCGCCATGGATTCATCAGTCAGAATGCCGCCATCAGGCGCCAGATCGACTAGATGCTCGACAAGTTCGGTATGGGGTTGCGTCCCGGTATAGACAAAGATGCCGAAAGAGCCGGGCTCAAATGACTCGGTATGAATTTCCCCGGATGAATTGTCCTTAAAGGCGATCGTCGTTGGCATGGCTTCGCCCGAGAGCTCCACAATACTAGTTTGGTACCTAACTGTAATATTGTCCTTTTCGAGTACTTTCTGAACAACACCATCAGGCGCACGGAACTGGTCGCGGCGCAGCACGATGGTCACACTGCTGGCAATGTCTGACAGGAACAGTGCCTCTTCGCATGCCGAATTGCCACCACCGATTACAAAGACCTGTTTGCCGCGGAAGAACATGCCGTCACATGTTGCGCAATACGAAACGCCACGACCGCGATAGGTATCCTCGCCAGCGAAACCTGCCGGACGCGGCGTGGCACCCATGCAAGCGATAACGCTCGAGGCCAGCGTATCACCCATATCGTGATGCACCGTAAACAGCGCTGCATCGGCATCGTAATCGATACCCGTAACCATGCTCCATGCGACCTGAGCTCCCAAGCCCTCTGCATGCTGCTGAAAACGCTCACCGAGTTCGGCGCCACTCAAGAGCGGAATGCCCGGATAGTTCTCGACCTCATTGGTTGTGGCGATCTGTCCACCCGACATACCCTGCTCAATCACAGTCGTCGTCAGGTTGGCACGCACAGTGTAAATGGCGGCAGCATAGCCCGCGGGGCCTCCACCGATAATCGCAACATCAATCGGCTGATCGGTAGTCATGGAATATCCTCTCGTCGATACATTGACGTTCTTTGCGCTCATACCCAAATTTACGTGAACATGACACTCATGCACTACAATGTTAAATCGCGTAACAAAGCTGAAGGGGAGTTATCGATGGATCAAACGCAGACGGGCAATAGCGCTCCCCTGCCCATGCAAGCCACTCCCCAACCGGAGCAAATGACCGTTTCACCTGCACAAAAATCCCTGGTAACCATTGTGCACGCATCGGTTGGATCGGGCCACAAAGCCGCCGCCAACGCGATTGCACAAGCATTTGACCTTATCCGCGGCACCAAGGGAATCCCTGAGGATGTTGAAATTGAAGTGCTCGATATCCTTGATTTTGGACGTATTAAATTCGACGGCAATAAGACCGCGGCTTCTTTTACGGGAGCCACACGCCCCATTTACGACCTGACCTGGCGATATACGCTTACGGGACATCTTCTCTGGGGTGGCGGCACGGCATGGTCGCGAATTATGTTCCCCGCCTTCAATGAATATATTCGTCGCCGCAGGCCTATAGCCGTGGTCGCAACGCACATCACAGCAGCCAATGTTGCCGTGGGCGCCCGCGTAATTACGGGTATCGATTATCCGGTCATCTGCGTACCAACAGACTATGAAGTCGAAGGCTTTTGGCCCCACAAGGACACCGACCTGTTCTGCGTGGCCAACGAGTTTATGGCCGAAACGCTGCGCCCGCGCAAAGTTCCCGAGTCAAAGATCCGCATAACGGGCATCCCCATCCGAGCCGGTTTTGATACCGATTACAAACGCGAGGATGAGCTCAGCAAGTTCAATCTCCCCATAGACAAAACCGTCGTATTGGTGATGGCCGGCGCCAGTTTGCCTCAACCATACGTGCGTTTCCGTGCCGCGATGG
>CABUUG010000042.1 GCA_902494605.1 uncultured Collinsella sp. | reverse complement strand
GGCAATGTTGTCGTTATTCGAAGCCGGCTTGACCTTGCCCTGCAGCTTTTCCCTCCAGGCATGCTCGAAGGATCCCTGTTCCACGTCGGCGTCGCTAAAGCCAAGCGCCCAGAAGCGGTAGGGGATATGTGCTGCCGAAGCTCGGCTGCTGCTCTTGTTGGATTCTTTGCCGTTGTAACTATTGACTGCCTTCTCAACGGCGAGCGTTGCGTCAAAATCATTCTCAATGGAGCTATTAAAGCAAAGGTCGTATGCCGCATTGAGCTGCACGGCCAGGCGCTCGCGCTTGTCATTGATGATGTTGCCGTAGGTGTAGAACGCCTTGCGGGCACCAAACGGATGCATGATATTGGCGGCGTCTTTGCCAGTCGTCTGAGTCTTATCGAGGCTTTTAAGGGCGCCTAGGATTTCTTCGCTCTCGATATGGGGACAGATGACGGGTTGCTGTTTGGTGTAGTCCGGTGAGCCCTGGTCGATAAAGCGATTGAAGATCTGACGTTGGAGCATGAGCGAATAGGAGAGGTTTTGTCCACAATCTCCCATGGTTACGAAAGCGTAAAGGCGAGCGTCATCGGTAATTAGCGCGCTGTCGGCCTTGGACGATACGCATTTGTTTTGAGCGTCGTAGTGCAGCGTAGTGACGGTGTCGCCTGCAATAAGGCGATCGGTTGTAACCGAGGGCGCCTCAGCTTCTACAAAGCGAATTGTCGGCATGCCGTTGCAGCTTTCGCCAAACATCTCGGGGTAGCGGGCGGCTTCGCGTTCTAGTATCGTTCGGGCGTTGGGGTCGACAACAACAATGTTCAGACGAACGCCCGGCATGCGGCCCATCCAGAAGGAAGTGCGTGTTGCCTGCATGCCGAAATCGCCTGCGCCGAAAACGAGAACGGTGAGATTCTGAGGCTTGGGATTTGGGTTGACGGAGATATCGATGGGCTCGAGCACGCTGTAGAGTGGGGCTTCTTCAAGTACATCGTATATTTCGTCTTGTACGCGTGAGAGCAAGTGAAGACAAGTCGGCTCATCGTCGGCTTTGATGGCATCGAAGATCTGGGCATCATCGGGGTTCTTGTGGGTGCAATGGAGCGTAATCTTGGGCGCGCAGCCGGCCTGAGGATCCTTGTGCGTCGCTTCGAGCATGTCGATCGTTGCGCTGACATTGTGTTCGGTTTCTTCGCTCGTTGCGACGATATCGACTGCGAGCAGATGCTTAACTGCATCGCGCAGCGATGTAATCGTTATGAGCACATCGGCTGCTTCGGAGTCGGTGAACACATAACGCACATAGCCCTGGCACAGATTGCGCAGTACGCGCTGACGCTCGCTGTCCTCGTCGCTGCCTAGACAAAAGATGAGGGCGATGTCGCCGTTGCCGTTCGCGTTATTGAGCGTTCCGTCCTTGATGTTGTTAACGATATCACGCGCGAGCAACTCGGTGTTGGCGTCGACGCTCTCAAAGATAATTGCATGGTCGGCATACTTGAGATGACGCTTGATAACGCTGCCCGAGAGACGCGTGGCAACAGCGTTGAAGGCAAACAGGCCAATTTCAACGGGAAGGGCGATGATGTATGCAAGTGTGAGCAGCGAATAGAGCAGGTTGAATACCTGGCCGGCAATGCTGCCGCCAAGGGGAATAGCGCTATAGACGGTTGACGTCACATCGGTGAGGCCGGTCTGGATGGTCGTTGTCCATCCCACGGCAAAGAAGTTGGTGATGACCCAGCTAATAAAGTTGAAGGCTCCCGGCTCCCAGCCCTCGCCAAGATCCGAAGAAAAGCACTGCGCCCAGGTAACGGGGGCGAATAGGCAAAAAGCGCCAAGAGCAAGAATTCCAAAGGCGACGATGCGACGGTTGGAATTGATCTCGAAGCCAAAGAGTTTGTGCTGATAGTTGTGCCGTTCCAAGTGTATGGAATAGCAGAGCGCGACGAGAGCGACGAGGAATGCCGCGGACCAACAGATTGGAGAAATCAAAGTAGGTACCTCCTGTGAGTATAGAGATGAACGGATAACGTGATCTGGGCCTGTTGCCGCCTACGTAAGCATGCGGTCCCTCAGCTCGGCCGCCTCATTAATCTCGACGTTGGTGCGGCCTTGGTGGTCTTCGGTGCGCTTGCTGGTGAGCTTGCCGTCCTTTAGCCCGTAGGTGGTGTACTGAACGATTGCGCCGGCGGTTTCGGCTGCCTGACGTAGGGACTCGTAGGTGTCGGTTTGTTCGCACCACGCATAGAAATCATCAACGGTGGCGTTGGGATTGCCGCTAAAGAGTCGATACCATTCGCGTCCAAAGCTGCCAAGGACCGAGAACGTCTTTTTCTCGACAAGCTTGTCGCCCTTGTATTTGTAGTCCAGCGTGAGGTCCACCAGATAGGCGGCTCCCGTTTCAAAGGCGTTCTCATTGCCCTGATGACCGATGACCTCGGCCTCCGGGTAGTACTTGTCAATAAACTCGGCGGCGTCGCCTTCGTAGTCGGCAACGATGCGCACACTCTGCACTTTGCCCCGCTTGTACGTGTAGTGCAGGATGCGCAGCAGTCGCTCCTGCCAAAACGCATAGGAAAACAGGTGGTCGACAAAGTGCGGATTCTCAAGCCGATTGGCCTGACCCATCCAAACGGTTTGGAACAGCTGGTAGTCGGCCTGCGGCTCGCCCGTGACCTCGCGGAACCACTGTACGGCGACGTCGGCGGGGATATAGAACGATAGTCGCTCCTGCGGAGTGCCGCTCTTGGTCGTTTTGGCGCGAAGGGGAATCTCGACCTCGTAGCCAGAACCGTCGTCCGTTCCGCAGCTTAAAACGGGCGGCAGCATAAACTGGCAGGGGCCCTCGTCGCATACGCGCATCGGCTGGGGGCTAACAGGTTGCCCGTCAAACTCCATCTCGATGTCTGTGTCGTCTTCTTCGTCCTCGTCATCATCTTCGATGCCAAGGTCGTAGCCGGTGTAGTAGTCATCCAGGTGTCGTTCGTTTACATTTCGCCCGTTTACGACGTCAAAGACGGTAACACCCGTCATGCGGTCGCAATACTTTGCGACTTCAAAGAGGTTGCAGCTCTCCTCGGGCGTAAAGTTATCCATGCGGTGCAGGAACTCGGTAGCGCATTCCTCGGGATCATAGCCGTCCATGTCGCTGTCACCGACCCAAAAGTTGGGATCACGATTGCTTTTGAAGTACCACCAGTACCAGACGGGGCAGAATACCGCATTTACGCCAAAAAAGACCTTTTGGATGATGTTGCCGTTGCCGTCGAACTTGTAATCGAGCGGCAAGTTAACAACTGGATCGTTTGATGTGTCACGCGCCATGGTGTGCACCCTGCGATGATTTGTGTTGCGCGTGCAGGCCAGATTCGATGCATCTGACCTGCACGCGCCTGTTACTTCGCATACTAGGCCGCCTGCGCTGCATTCTGTTGCGCAACATCGTGGACGGCGCGGTTCGACGTCCAGGGCCGATGCCGCGCAACAGATACATGGCTTGGCCGTGCCAATCGCTCTCTAGTAGCGCGCCGAGCGCTGGGCGTTGCCCGGGTTGTAGCCCGTCCAGGCGGCGATGACGTCCGACTCAACGACGCTCGTTGCAATGTTGATAAAGCTGCCGGTACGGGGCAGGTCGGTGTGGAAGTCTTCGAGCAGGTTGGGCTGGAACCTAAAGTCCTCAAAGTTGATGGTGTTGGGGTTGTAGAGCTGACAAGTACCATCCTCGGTAGAGATCGGGCCAACCATGTAAGCGGCCTTGTGCTCTACGACCTCGGTATCGTCGACGTCGATCACCTCTCCGCGATCGTGCGCGGCTGCGGCGTGCTCCATGAGCTCGAGGAATCGGTCGGCTTCGGTGCTGCAGAGTACGCAGCGCGAGAAGAGCACTGTAAGGGCGTAGCCCGTTTTACGACCCAGTTTTTCTCGTAGCTCGCTAAATCGTTGCGACTGCTCCGGGGTCATGCGCGTCTTGGACGGCGCGGTCTGCTTGAGTCCGCACGTCTTAAGGAACATCGCGTTGCCCTTGCGCAGGGCGCTCATAGCGGCAGAGTCGCTTTTTGCCGCGGAGACGCCGATGCGTCCTCCCTCGGGAATCTGCTTATAGCGAGAGAAGCCCTTCTCGCCCTCGACGGGCATCCAGTGCGTAATGACGTCATTTTCCACTACGCTAAAGCGGCACGTAAAGGGCGCGCCGATTGCCGGTGCCTCGCCGTAGAACTTTACGCGTACGGCTTGGTCGGTGTCCGCCATCCACATCATAAAGCGATGGCTATTGTCGCCGTCATGGCTCCGGAGCTTTGCAATAAGGTAGCAAACCGAGTCGCAACGGCTTTCGAGTGCGGCGCCTCTTCCGGTGGCAATGGCGCTTATACCCTGGGCCTTGAGCTCGATGTCGCGGTGCAGCGCGTTGAGCTCTTCGGATGTCAACAGGTCTTGGCCGAGAAGCCCCGCGACAAGCGCGCCGACTTCTATGTCGGTAGTAAGGGCGGCGTCGATAACCTTGCGGTGCGCCTGGTGGCTTGCATAAGCCGGCAAAGGTTTGCGGCCTGTGGCAAATCCAAATGGGTCTCGGATCTGATCGCCGCCGCGATAGAGCGGCTCCAAAAAGAACATGTTCATGTCATTTTGCTTGCCCTGCTTTTGACCGTAGGCATCGAGGGAGTTCCAGACATGCTTCTCTGCAATGGGGTTCATCCACAGGCTGATTTTCGATTTTTCTGCTGAGGAGGTCGAAGTGCTCTTTTTGGAGCTTGCGGCGGGACGAGAAGCCGGTTTCTGATATCCAGCGGGGAGAACTTGCTCAAGATCGAATTTTTTAAGCAGCCTAACGTAGACTCCGACCGATGCTTCTTCTGCCATTTCCGCCATGACCGACTGCGATGGGTCGTCGACAAAGGAAATGCGCGTTTTGCCATCATCGGAGACTGCCTGGCAATAGCCGCATCGAAGTGCAACGTAGCCTTCGTTGTCGCTGCCATGGTCAAAGTACATCTGCTCTTTGCATCCGAGTGTGCCGGGGATGAATGCGGTCGGATTTGCCATGTCGGGGATCGTAATGGCAGCGCCGGTCGCGCGTTTAAGCTCATCGAAATACTCGACGTACAGCGGAATGTTGTAGTGCTGGACCAACGTCTCGAGAACGATGGCGTTGGGCACGGAGTGCGCCACGCGATAGCGCATGGAGTTATAGCCCCATTCGACATCGGTTGCATCATCGGGGATTCCGTGGCCTGCCATGGTGGACAGGACTTCATCGGGTGAGTCAAACGTACCGTCGGGTGTGCCGCAAGTCGCCTGGAGCGAGAACCCGCCAAAGCACTTTTCGAGATCATCGCGGATATACCCGCAGCAGTCATGATTGGGAAAGACGATGCGAAACGTCATCGCGCCCATGGCCTGGGACATGTAGACGTTGCCCGATGCCTGGGCATCGGACTCTGCCTGGGCATTGGACTCTGCCTGGGCATCGGACTCTGCCTGGGGCTCCTCTTGGGCGCCAAACTGGTCCTTGAGAAAGTCGAAGTACAGGGACACGTTTCCGCGCTGCGCATACGAACGCATGATGGGGTCGGTGGTGTCCTCAAAGTACTTTTGGCTTCCGTCGGGCATGGACATGGTTCCCATGCCGCAGCGGAACAGGGTGTCGGTGGCGCCGTCGAACCCCTCCGGGAAATACACCCAGCAGCTCTTGTCGACCACGTTTGCAAATGAGACGCTATCGCCCTGCGCATCGGCGATCACGGCGCCGGCGGCGATCTCATCGGCATCGGTGTACTCGTAGTAGACGGGAACGCCGATCATCTTGGAGATAGTCTTGGCAACCTCCAGCGAGGGGATGCCGTTGTATTCGTACTGGAGCGAGTTGTAGCCCCAGACGACGTTGGTGACCTCTTCGCCGTCGGACCCGCAGGTTTCCAGGGCGGCATTGGTGGCGTCGGTCGGATCCATGTGCTGGAAGTCCTCGTAATCGGGGATCACGGCAGCAAAGCAGAACTCGCCATAGTCTCGCTCCAGGGCAGCTTTGGCCTGCATGCAGATATCGTGGTTGGGAAACACGACGCGATTGACAATCTGGTTGATCGAGATCCCGCGGTCGGTATCTTGAAGTAGATGCTCAAAAATCTCGTCCATCGTTCCTTCTTTCGTATGCGGTGGAAGCCGACGATTCCGGGTTTTAGGGCTCGTGGCTTTGCTAACTCGAACGCTACCGCCCCGACGGGCGAGAACGTTGCGCAACATCCGCGAGTGCGCAAATTGCAATGCGGAACGGTCTGTGCTGGGGCGTTTTGAGAGCGGATCCGTCTCGTTCCCGGCGATGTTGCGCAACGTCTGCTCGGTATGGATTTCTACACTTGGGTTGTCCAAAAGGGATTCGGTTCTTGAATGAGGGATGAACGATGAGCAGGAACTTCTATTACGATGACGATATGTCTGAAGAGGACTATGAGCGGGTCATGGAGCATATGTACGAGCTTGAGTGTGAGCTCGAGGAGCCCCATGACGCTCGTGCTGACCAGTTGATTCGCGAGGAGCTCGAGCAGCTTTCGAGTGCCATGTTGTTTGAGCCGGTGGTCAAAAACGGTGAGTACCTTGGTGAGCGCGACCATGTGCCCGGGTATTGGACGGATCGTCGCGATTTGGAGTCCGAGTCTTCAGACGCTTCGAGCGATGCCGACGAGGTAGAGAAGGATGAGCCGTTTGATTTGATTGGCTATCAGGGTTCTTCTTCGGGTGGCTCGGTGCTCGACATGTTTACTCCCATTTTAAGGAGTCGCGTGTTCTGGATCTTCATCGCGTTTCTGGTGTTTATCGGCATGCTCGACATGTTCTACGACAGTTTTATTGTTCCTTCGGGCTTCGCTATTAGCCGCATCAATTTCCAGGGCTTGGTGCTGCTGGCGATTGTCGTTGCATGCATTGCCCTGAGGCGTCGTCGTCGCTAGCGACGGTATTGGCGCAACGGCCGATGTTGCGCAACAGAGTGTTGGGACGGCGCCGTATGCTTGGGTTGTCCTGAAAGCGAGAGAAAGGACAGGACAATGGCTGAAGTTGAAGTAAGGGCTTTGGGTCCCGACGACGTCGACGATATGGTCGATCTGGACGAGCAGTCGGGCTACGAGGTCTATGACGAGTACGCGGACTTTGTTGAGGACGAGGACGAGGAGAATAGCAGCCTCTGGGGCGTCTTTGCCGATGATGAGCTGGTCGGTTTTTGCGTGACGGGCGGTGCGGATGACCCCGATCTGCCGGATGCCGTTACGGAGCACCCGCTCAACGAGGAAACGTCGACGTTCTTGAGCCATGTGTATGTTGATCCTGACTACCGCGGTAACGGCTATGGCGCGCGCCTGGTGCACGACGCCCTGTTGGGATACTGGGAGAGCGAGGGCCACCAGCAGCCTGCATTCCTGGATCTGAGCGGATATCTCTTTGATGATCCTGATGCGGATCCGATTAAGCTCGCGCAGCTGCTCATCGACTTCTTTGGTAAGAACGGGTTTGAGCCCATTCCCGACGATGATCACGACATTACCTACACCTGCATGGTCTTGGATCCCAAGAACTTTAAGGACCCGGACGCAGAGTAGAGGCTGTGATCTGTTGGTTCAGCTTCCCTAGTTGACGTTTGACGGGGCCGGACGTTCCAGTTGAGATGGCTGGACGTCCGGTCCTTTTTGTTGCCTGTCGGGTTTGGTGCTCGGCACGTCTGTCTCGATCTGTAACATCTGGCGGGGGATACGGGGTCTAGTTGTTACAGATCGAGGTTGTTCCTCGACCGACAACTCAACTGTCTCAATCTGTAACATCTGGGGCTGGTTTTGCTCCGTAACTGTTACAGATCGAGACGTTTGTGAGCCGTGTCGACCGTTTGTCTCGATCTGTAACACCTAGATGAAGATTCGGCCTGTAGATGTTACAGATCGAGATGTTAGCCAAGGATGCTGACTGAATGTCTCGATCTGTAACGTGTAGACCTGGTTTTGTCTCGTAACTGTTACAGATTGAGACAATCGGTCTGGACCCGCCGCGTCCGCCCCGTCATCTGTGGTTTACGTGGGGGCATACGGAGTACGGGTATACTAACCGGCGGCGAATCTGCTCCATCGCTTAGAGCTGCTGCGTCTGGACGGCGCGTGATAGGGCTGCCAAAGCGATCGCCAGCGTGCTGAGCAACGTCCTCTCTGTGCGCACCTGTTTTTGTATGTATTAGCGCACTACCAAGCACGCCCGCGCGGCCGCATGCCGCGCCCATTGCGCGTGCAGATAAGGAACAACAACATATGCGTAATTCTGTATCCGACGTCACCGACGCCGAGATCCTGGACGAGACCTGCGAGACCATGACCCAGGCAGCCTTCGATGCCGCCGATGAGGCCAGTGCCGCCCAGGCCGTCGAGTCCGCTACCGAGAGCCTGCCCGCCTTTGACGAGCTGGGGCTTTCCGACGAGATGCTTCGTGCTATCGAGAACCTGGGCTACACGGCGCCGACGCCCGTGCAGGCCGGCTCGATCCCCGTGGTGTTCGAGGGCCGCGACCTGCTTGCCGCCGCCCAGACCGGCACCGGCAAGACGGCCGCCTTTTTGCTGCCGACCATGAACAATCTGGAGCACATCGCTCCGCCCAAGCCCGTGCGCGAGCGCGGCGGCCGCAACCGCCGTCGCGGTGCCAAGAAGCCCGAGGGCAACGGCCGCGGCCCCGTGATGCTCGTCATCACCCCCACGCGCGAGCTTGCCCAGCAGATCGACGAGGTCGCGAGCAAGATCGCCGACGTCACCGGCCATGTCGCCGTGACCGTCGTGGGTGGCGTGAGCTACAAGCCGCAGACCGCGGCACTCAAGTACGGCTGCGATATCCTGGTCGCCACGCCGGGCCGTCTGGTCGACCTGATCGAGCAGGGCGCCTGCCACCTGAACGAGGTCAAGGTGCTGGTGCTCGACGAGGCCGACCGCATGCTCGACATGGGCTTTTTGCCCGCCGTCCGCCGCATTGTGCGCGAGACGCCGGCCGAGCGCCAGACGCTGCTGTTCTCGGCGACCCTCGACGAGGAGGCCGTGGGCGAGATCACCGACCTGGTGAGCGACCCGGCCCGCGTGGAGATCGCGCCGGCCACATCGACCGCCGACACCGTCGACCAGTTTGTGTTCCCGGTGTCCATCGAGGCCAAGAACAACCTGCTGCCCGAGTTCCTCAAGAAGGAGGGCCCGGAGCGCACCATCGTCTTTATGCGCACCAAGCACCGCGCCGACAGCTGCTGCCGTCGTCTGGAGCGCAAGGGCATCAAGGCCGCCGCGATTCACGGCAACCGCAGCCAGGCCCAGCGCGAGCGCGCGCTTTCGGCCTTCCGCGACGGTACCGTTGACGTGTTGGTGGCAACCGACGTGCTCGCCCGCGGCATCGACATCAGCGACGTGCGCTACGTCGTGAACTTTGACGTGCCGGCCGAGCCGACCGACTACATCCACCGTATTGGCCGTACGGGCCGCGCCGGCGAGCTGGGCTGGGCCATCACGTTTGTGACCGAGCAGGATGTCGATGAGTTCTACGAGATCGAGAAGCTCATGGACAAGACCGCCGACATCTACGAGGCCGGCGACCTGCATGTGGGCCCCAATCCGCCCGCGGTTGACCCCGAGCGCGATCCTGCGGCCTTTAAGGTGAAGAAGAAGACCAAGCGCGGCAAGTCCAAGAGCAAGAAGAAGCTTGAACAGGCGCGTCGCGACGGCAAACGCAACGGCGACGATTACGGTGATGTGGCCGGTCGTTCCAACCGCGGTCGAGACGAGCGTCGCGGCGACGGTGAGCGTCCGAGCCGTCCCAAGCGCGGCGGCAAGACCCGCGTGCGCGAGGGCGTTCAGGCTCGCGTGGACGAGGCTGTGGAGAGCGTGGCCCGCGAGGTGGCTGCCGAGGAGCGCGGCGGTGCTGGTGTCGTTGAGCAGGCCCCGCGCGGCAACCGTGCCGAGCGCCGTGCCAAGCAGTTCCAGGGCGAGGCGCATCGCCGTCGCCGCGAGGACGAGGACCGCGGCGGTCGTCGCCGTGTTGAGCGCGAGGACGAGGGCCGTGGCTCGCGTGGCGGCAAGCGTGGTTCGGGCGATCGTCGTCGTTCCGGTCGCGATGGCGAGCGCGGCGGCCGTGATGAGCGCCGTGGCGGCGAGGGCCGCGGTTCGCGTGGCGAGCGTGGTACTCGCGGCGGCGAGTCCCGTGGCGGCAAGCGCTTTGATGAGCGCGGTGGCCGTGGCGGCGAGCATCGCGAGGGCACTCGTGGCAATGGCAGCCGCAGCGGTGCTGGCCGCTCTAACGAGTCGCGCGATCGCCGCGATCCGCGTGCCAGCCGCGATCGTCGCGATGACTGGCGCAACTACGACGATACCCGCGAGGAGCGTCGTGGCGGCTATCGTGGCGGGCGTGGCGGCAACCAGGCCGGCTCCCGCGGCGGCCGTGCCGGCGGTCGCGATAATCGTGGTAGCTATGGCAATAGTCGTGGCGGCAAGCGCGGCGGCAGCTCCCGTCGCCCCGGTGACGGCGGCGGCAAGCGCAAGTAACATACGCATCGCCCGCTAGAGCGAGGTGAACCAAGGGCCCCGAGCAACTACGCTCGGGGCCCTTTTTGTTTGCCGTATCCGATCGCTAGTTCAAATGTGATTTCCTCGGGAATGCATCTAGAGGATGCCGTGGGCCTGTTTCCTACCATGCGGCAATGGGTCCCATGGGGTGCGCCGTGCATTTTTTGGAGTATTCTGCAGTTCGAGTTGTCTGCATATGATTTGACGTCGCCAACGGTGGCTTTCGGATATCCCTAGCGAGCGTTCTGAGTCAGATTTCGTCGTTTTCCGGAGCAGGGGCGCGTCATTCTCGCCATGTCGGAACCCAAAATGACGCAGCGCCCTAAAGGTTTGCCCGCTCGGGGTATTGCTGGCGCGGTCACGTTGCAGAATACTCCGTTTTTTGCACGGGCCAGGATGGGGTACCTCGGGAGAACACGGCGGTATCCCGTAAATATATACAATCTGTACCGTAATTTATACAAAACGAAGAGGCAGACAGCGTAGGGTTGGTGCATTGGGGTGCTTGATGCACCAAAATGGGGATCCCACGTGCCGTATACTCTGGCTGGATGTGAAAACGGCTTGACGCGTTGCCAGACGTAGGGGGAGGGTGTCTCGATGAGCGTATTCGAAATTGTGTTTAGTCCGACGGGTGGAACGCAGAAGGTGTCTGGCCTTGTGGCCGGGGCACTGGACAAGAATACCGTTACCGTCGATCTGACCGTTAGCGGGCTAGATTTCAGCGCTGTCTCGATGACCGAGGACGACGTGGCCGTAATCTCTGTGCCGGCGTATGCCGGTAGAATCCCGGCTGTGGTGGCTGACCGGTTGGGCATGGTGCGCGGCAACGGGGCTCGGGCTGTTTTGGTTTGCGTATACGGAAACCGCGCGTTTGAGGACACGCTCGTAGAGCTGGAGGACGTTGCGAAGCATGCGGGATTCCGGGTGATCGCGGCAGTTGCAGCCATTGCAGAACATTCCATTGCACGACAGTTTGCTGCCGGTCGTCCGGATGCGCAGGATGCGGCGCAGCTCGCAGAGTTTGCGCAGCAAATTCAGCAAAAGCTGTTGGCTGAGGATGCGTCCGAGCCCTCTATCCCCGGCAATCGTCCTTATAAACAAGCCAGAGGTCACCGCATGGCACCCGAGGCAACAGGGGATTGTGTCTCCTGCGGTGCATGCGCCGCGGCGTGCCCCGTTTGTGCTATCGACAAGGGTGACCCCAAACGAGCAGCTGGCGAGGCGTGCATCTCCTGCATGCGCTGCATCGCCGTATGTCCGCGAGGTGCTCGCAAGCTTGATTCCAGCAAACTATCCGCTGTTTCCCAGATGCTGAGCAAGGTTTGCGTCGTGCGGAAGGAATGCGAGCTCTTCATCTAGCGCATACGAAATTGGCGCAATGGGGGCAGGTTAATCTGCACCAACCTGGTGCAAACAAACCTGTCCCCAATGCACCAGAGTGAGGAGTGCTCCCGAGTGCCGGCAGAAAAGGAACGTCCCTAAGTGCCGCTTAAATACCGTTTATCGGAGAAAAAATACCGTTCGCCGGTCATAATGATTGTTCCGGCTTTGGGCTTGTCTATAATAACCCACGTAAAAGAAATGCGGAAGGTTACCGAGTCCCCTCGGACGTGGGCCTAACCAAAGTCTTAGAACGGGTGTGTCTCAATGGGTGCATTCGATTGATTTTGGTTGGGCTATATTTATGAAGGGACATGTCACCATGGGTTTCTTTTCTCGCCTAATGGGTGGTTCGGATAAGCAGACGACTGCGGCTTATAGGACAAAATGTGTGTCCACGTTGGGGGCATCGGCGCAGGTCGATGCCCCTTTTTCAGCCGTTTAAATTCCGTGCCCGCTTTTAACCGCTCGGACAGAATGTGTGTCCGGT
>CABUUG010000041.1 GCA_902494605.1 uncultured Collinsella sp. | reverse complement strand
CGCCGCCGAAGCCAAACTCAAGGGTGTCGACGTCAAGGCGCCCCAGACCAAGCTCGACGCCGCCAAGGGCGAGGCCGCTACTGCCCAGGCAGCTCTCGATAAGGCAAACGCCACGCTTGCTGACAGCAAGACGAAGGCAGCCGAGGCCGCTGCTCACAAGGCGAAGGCTCGCAGCGCCCGCGACGCCGCCAAGGTAAAGTCCGATCAGGCCAACGAGGCGTATGACAACGCTACCGCTTCGGTCAAGGACCTTGCCGCCAAGTGCGATGCCGCCAAGACGGATCTTGCGAACAAGCAGGGCACGCTTAACGATGCCAAGAAGGCCGACGACACTGCCCAGGCTAGCGTTGACAAGGCTCAGGCCGCAGATGTGCACGCCGCGACCGCTCTTTCGGGCGCCAAGCAGGCAGTTGCCGCCAAGACGCAGACCCTGTCCGACGCACAGGCGAAGGCCAAGGCCGCCGAGGACGAGCTTGCCACCGCAAACAAGGCCTTCGAGCGCTTCGCCGGTGCCCAGAAGGCGGTCGACGACGCCAAGGCCGCCTATGACGCTGCCGTCGCCGGTGTCGCCGATGCCCAGAAGCAGCTCGAGGCCGCCAACGAAGCCGTCGTCGATGCGAACTTCGAGATCGTCAAGGCCAAGGCCGAGCTTGCCAGCGATGAGGCACTCAAGGCCGATCTTGAGGCTGTCGACCACAAGGCATTCCTTGCCGCGGGCACGACGGGCAACGAGAAGCTGGTCAAGCTGAACGCTGCCTACGCTCGCTATAAGGCTGCCGTCGATGCCGCCGCTGGTCTCAAGGCTGCTCTGAGCGATGCCGATGCCAAGCTGTCCGATGCCAACGACGCCTATGCCGCCGCGCTTGCCGAGCTTGGCGATGCCAAGGATGCCCTGGCTGTCGCGCAGGCCGAGTACGACAAGTATCATCCCAAGGCTGAGCCGCAGGCCAAGGCTCAGGTTGCGCAGGCTGCTGCAAAGGCTCCTGTCGCCAAGAAGAAGGCAACGTCGGCCGCGCTCGCCCAGACTGGCGACAATTCCGCTCTTGCGGGCGAGGTGTTCGTCATCGGCGGTATCACCCTCGTGGCCGCTGGTGTGACGCTGAGCGATCGTCGTCGCAAGCAGATGTAGCGTTTCGAGCGTAGTTTCTGCAACGAACTTCAATTCATAACGGGACCGTCTCGTTAGCCAAACGATAAGGCCGGCGCGCTGTTAAACGCAGCGCGCCGGCCTTTCTTTGTTTCGATATCAAAAAGCCCGGTCGGCAGTCGCAAAAGCTACCGACCGGGCAAGCCGTAGGCAATATGGTTGCTGTCGAGCAGCTGCTCAGCTTAGCCCAGCAGGCTTAAGCCCACGGAGACAAACGCCAGGATAACGCCGACGATGGACTCGCCGCCGAGCAGGCCGCTGGCGACAACTAGGCCCTGTTCCTGGAAGGCGGCGTCCTTGGCAGCCCTCTCCTCGTCAGAAAGACCAGCGGTGGCGTCGCGGTGGGCGGACCACTTGTCGTAGGCGAGTTTGACGCAGGAGCCCAGGAATGCCGTGAGCGACATGTAGAACGGCAGGTACACGCCCAGGCCGATCATCATGGCCGGAATGCCGAGCCAGTACATGACGATACCGGCGATAAAGCCGCCAACGAACCACGGCACGCTCGGGATGCCCGAGACCATGGTGGCGACGACGCTTGCCTGCGCGGCAACAAAGCTCTTGTCGGGACCAAAGGCGTCCGGGCCATAGGCGGTGACGAGCGCGACCATGACGGCTGCGGCGACCAGGGCGCCCACGATGCCGCCGATGGCTTGGCCGATCCACTGCGCACGCGGGTTGGTGCCCAGCACGGCGCCGGCCTTAAAGTCGTTCATGACGTCGCCCGCAAGGCCGCACGCCACGGCTACGATGCCGGCGATAAAGAACAGCTTGACCTGAGCGATCTGTGCAAAGGCAGCCACGATGAGCATAACGATGAGGCCAAAGATCTCCATGGGGTCGATGCCCGTCTGGCCGCAGCTCTGTGCGCTCATGATGGTGGTGACAAAGGTGAACAGCGTCACGATGACGGCCGGGACGGGACCAAGGTCGAGCGCGATGGCGACGATCACAGCGATGGCAGCAGCGCCCAGGCCGATGATGCCGGCGTCGAGCTTAAGGGAGCCCGAGATGAGCGACTGCTCGTCGGTGTCGGTGGAGCTGTCGGCGGCAAGACCGCGGACGATACCGGCGACCTGTGGCAGGATGTCCTTGAGGACGACGGCGACGCCAAAGCCCATCATGAGGCCCATGCCCAGGGACTTGACGATGCCCTGTGCAGTCACAACGTCGAACAGACCGGCAGCGGTGCCACCCACGATGATGCCAAAGTTGCCCAGCAGCGCGCCGGCAAACCAGAAGGCGACGGGGGCGAAGCCCACGAGGAAGCCGACGGAGAGCAGCATGGGTGAGTTGTAGATGCCAAAGGTCACGCCGGGGATGTTGAGCGTGCACAGCATGCTGGGCACCACGCCCAGGGCGTCGCGCAGCACGCTATAGATGCCGGCGATGGCCATGGAACCAAAGAGCTGCTTGCCGGTCTTGCCGCCGGCCTCGGTTGCGCGCAGGGTCTGAGCTGCGGCGTTGCCGGTGGGGAACTCAAGCGCGGCGTCCACGATAAAGTGACGGTGGATGAGCGCGGTGGCCAGCAGGCCCAGGATGGTGCCGGCGAGTGCCACGATAAACATGTCGAGCCAGCTGATCTGGTCGGCATAGCCCAGCATCCAGGCGCCCGGGATGGTAAACGCCAGGCCGCCGGCGACCATGGCGCCTGCGGACATGATGGTGTGGGTGACGTTTGCCTCGTTGAGACTGGCGTTACCCATGAGCTTAAGGAAGAACAGCGAGATGACGGCAGCGAAGACGATCGGCCAGGGGAGTGCGCCCATCTTGAGGGCGGTGTAGGCCGAGCTTGCCGTGATGATCACGCAGCCAAGGACGCCGATGACGACACCGCGCAGCGTGAGTTGCCCGCGCATCGAGGCGCGGTTCGAGGGATTGCTCATATAGAACTCCTTTGCGTATATCCGCTTCCCCCGGGAGCGCCGCTACGGATACGGCGCGGGAAGTCGGGTTACCAAGGGCCGCCGCGTGAGCTCGCGCGCGACCGCGCACCAGTATAGCCGCAAGCTAGTCATTTTGGGATGACTGGTTTAGGTAGGCGATATACTGCTGGGCAGACGAAAGGAGCGCCGACGATGCTTAATGGGTGCGCATATATATTGACGGTCGACGTGGGTAACACGTTCATTCGCTTTGGTCTGTTTGCCGAGGATTCGGCTGCGGCGCAGGAATGTCCGCTTGCGACGTGCGAGATCACGACGCCGTCGAGCATCACAGCAGACGAGGCGCGCATGCGTCTCGCTCAAGTCATGGCCGCGCTAGCGGCCGATGCGGGCGTGCCGGGTGTGCTCGTTCCCGCGGGCGCAGTGCTGAGTTGCGTGGTGCCGGCGCTCGAGCGCCCGTGGAAAGTGGCGCTTTCCCGCACCTGCACGGGGCGCGTGCTCACCGTGGGGCCGGGCCTCAAGACTGGCATGCCCGTCCACTACGACGACCCGGCCGAGATCGGCCCCGACCGCATCGCCGATGCCGTGGCGGCCCGTGCCGTCTACGGCTCTCCGTGCATCGTGATCGACCTGGGCACTACGACCAATATTGAGGTCATCGATGCGCGCGGAACCTTTGTGGGCGGCGTCATCGCGCCGGGTCTGGCGCTCGGTGCCCGGTCGCTTTCGGCCGCTGCGGCGCGCCTGCCGCAGGTTGAGCCTTCTGCGCCAACGCATGTGATTGGTCGCAACACGCGTGAGGCCATGCGCTCGGGCGTGGTTCTGGGCGAGGTGGCCCGCATCGACGGCATGCTCGACATGGTGCTCGCCGAGATGCGCGCGACCAAGGCCGCGGGGGAGGACAGCGTGCCCATCGTCATTACCGGCGACGATGCCGAGGCACTCGCGTCGCTGGTCGGTCACAGTCTGACGGTCGACGATGCGCTGACGTTGCGGGGTCTCGCCGAGCTCTACCGCATCAACCAAAAGCCCCGCCGCGTGTAAAGGTGAGGGCGCCGGTGGGACAAACGCCCCCACCTTTTACCTGCTACAATGGGTCAAACTATTGCGATTACGGAGGTGTCTGCCATGTCGGACGATCTTCATCAAACTTCGTCAGGCAAGCGCCTGGACGTCATTAGCTGGGACGAGTTCTTTATGAGCGTGGCCATCGCCGCGCAGCGCCGCAGCAAGGACCCCAACACGCAGGTGGGTGCGTGCATCGCCAACACCAACCACCGCATCCTTTCGGTGGGCTACAACGGTACGCCCTCGGCGCTCAACGACGACTTTTTCCCGTGGGGCACGAGCGATGACCCGCTGCAGGACAAGCATAACTACGTAGTCCATGCCGAGGCCAACGCCGTGCTCAACTATCGCGGCTCGCTCAAGGACCTCGAGGGTTCCACGGTCTACGTCACGCTGTTCCCGTGCCATGACTGCGCCAAGATTTTGGCTCAGGTGGGCGTGGGCGAGGTTGTCTACCTGGACAACAAGTACGCCGACACCGATGATGGACGCATCAGCCGCCGCATCCTCGACTCCTGTGGCATCAGCTACCGCCAGGTTATCGTCGATGTTCACATCGGCACCGAGGGGCGGGCTCAGCAGTAGCGCGTGGCAACGCCAGCTGGCAACAAAAGGCAGCCAAAAGAGCCCCGTCCCAAATTGACTACTCGTGAAAGTCGCGTCTGCGCGCATGGACGGCTCGTGAGCGGGTACACGGCTGTAGTAACATAGCTTCTGTCCGCGGGCGCGCCCGCGTAATTGTGAGAAAGGAGCCCCTGTGGCTGTTAACGAAGAGCTGCTTAAGAAGGTTCTTGAAGAGATTCGCCCCAACCTGCAGGCCGATGGCGGCGATATGGAGTATGTGGGCGTTGACGACGAGGGCGTCGTCAAACTGGAGCTGCAGGGCGCTTGCGCCGGCTGCCCCATGAGCTCGCTGACCCTGTCCATGGGTATTGAGCGCATCCTGAAGGAGCATGTGCCCGGCGTTACCCGAGTTGAGCAGGTCAATGCCTCCGGCGAGACCGACGATCTGTACGACGAGTACGCGCCGTTCTAAGCTGCGAAAGCTGCGGACGGCATACTCCGCATAGACGTTACGCCCAAATATGCGGCTGCGAGCGCAAGGCCCGCGGCCGCATTTGTATGTAGGGAGTAGGAGGGTCGACATGCTCAACGACTTCTACCATATGCTTGATCCTGTCGCGATCTCGGCGGGCCCCATCACCATCTACTGGTACGGCCTGGCCTACGTGGTCGGCGCCCTGCTCACGGCGGTCGTCATGTACCGCACGCAGCGTCGCTGGGGCCTTAACATCACGATTGACGACCTGACGAGTGTCGTGGTCGGCGTGGTCTTTGGCCTCATTATCGGTGCGCGCCTGTTCTACGTCGTCTTTTACGGTGATGGCTACTACTGGGCGCACCCGCTCGAGATCTTTGCCACCAACGAGGGCGGCATGAGCTTCCATGGCGGTTTGGTGGGCGGCATTATCGGCGGCGCGCTCGTGTGCCGCATGTACAAGCTCGACGCCTGGACCATCGCCGACCTTGCCGTTATCGGTGCTCCGCTGGCCTTATGTCTGGGACGCTGCGCCAACTTTGTCAACGGCGAGCTGTGGGGCAAGCCGACCGATCTGCCCTGGGGCGTGGTCTTCGGTGGCACCGCGGGCGATATGCCGCGTCACCCCTCCCAGCTCTACGAGGCATTTCTTGAGGGCATCGTGCTCTTTTGCATTCTGCAGGTGCTCAGCCGCAAAAAGCCGCTACTGCCCCAAGGTACGTTTATGGGCGTGTTTGTGATGGGTTACGGCATCGTCCGCTTCCTCATTGAGTTTGTGCGCGTGCCCGATGCCCAGCTGGGTTATCTGCTGGGAGGCGTCATCACCATGGGTCAGCTGCTGAGCCTGCCGCTCGTAATCGCGGGCCTGGTGCTCATCATCTTTGCTCGTCGCCGCAACCGGCCCCAGCGCATCTACCTCGACGCCTAACTACCACAAAGGGGACAGGCACCTTTGTGGTGATTCGCTGGGCAACGATGACGGAACTGTAACGTTTCCCCAGATAAAACCTGCCAAAATAAACCTGTCCCTTTTTGATAGGTTTCTAGAAAGGCTTTCGGACTGTGAAGGATTCCGATCTCTCCACAACGGCTGCGCGTGACGCTGCCCGCATCGTCTGGTTTAAGCGCTACCCCGCCAAGCAGACGCTCATCGCATTTTTGCTCGCGCTGTTGGCGACCACGGCGTTTTCCATCGATCCCGCCCCGGTGTCGAGCAACGCAGTCTTGGCGATTGACCCCAAAGCCTCGGGCATGCTGTACGTGTGCTACGAGGTGCTCCTCTCGTTTGCCGGCCATACCGACGCGGTCATGCTGCTTGCACTTGCCTGCCTGCTCACCTTGCCGTTTCGCTACGTGTTCTTTGGCCGTGGCGACACCTGGCGTCCATCGATCATTCTGCCGTCGCTGTTCTTCGCCATCTGCATGGTGTTCGGCCGCAGCTACGATCTCACCGACTCGGCCGAGATTGTCCTTGGCGACAAAGCCCGCATCATCTGCGCCTGGATTGGCGGCGCGGGCTGGATGCTCTTGGCGGTCGTTGCCTTCTACCTTGCCTTTGAGTGTCTAGATTGGCTGAGCTCTCGGCGCATTCCGTTTTCCGAGGCGCACTTTGGCCGCGTATGGCGTGTGACTCACGCCGTGCTCTCGGTCCATCCCTTTGCCGGGCCCTTCCTGGTGCTTATGATCGCCTGGGCGCCCACGCTCATCGCTTCGCTGCCTGGCCTTTTTATGGGAGATACGGGCGCGCAGATTCGCCAGTGGTTTAACTATCCCAACGGCACGAGCGACTACCTGCGCCTACTCAACCCCAACGTGCTGCTCAACGGGCATCATCCCGTAGTGCACACGGCCATTATCGGCTCGTGCGTTCAGCTGGGGCTTTCGCTGTTCAACAGCGCTAACGCGGGCCTCATCATCTATACCTGCGCTCAATTTGTCATCACGGCTGCCTGCATGGCCTATTCCATTTCGTCGCTGCGCAAACTGGGCGTGAGCCTGCCGGTTCGCGGTGCGATCCTGCTGTTCTTTGCGTTTATGCCGATGTTCTCTAACTACGCGGCGTTGCTCACCAAAGACGTGCTCTTTGCCGACGCGTTCTTGGTGCTGCTGGTACAGACCGTCAAGCTCGTGGCATGTGGCTTGCCCCGTCGTGATGCCAATGTCGAGCGTGCGGGCGAGAAAGCCCCCGTGCTCTTTGTGCGCCACGACTGGCTGTTGCTCGCTCTGGGCGCCATGGGCTCCACGTTTCTGCGCAATGGCGGCCTGGTGTTTCCCCTGGCGGCATGCGTAATCGCGGCGGCGTTTAGCGCATGGGACGCGCATGCGGCTCGTCGTGCAGCCAAGCAGGCTGGTGCTGCGCCTTCGGGCACCACCCCGCGTTTCCGCTGGGTGGGAGTTCTTGCGGTGCTTGCACTCTGCCTTGCCTCTAATATGTACTTCACCAAGGTCTTTATGCCGGCACACGACATCACGCCTGGTTCCAAGCGCGAAATCCTCTCGATTCCGTTCCAGCAGACGGCTCGTTTTGTCCAAAAGCACGACGGCCTCAACTCGGGCGTCAACCCCACGGTTAAGGAGGACGGCACCATCGTGGAGGCTCCTTGCGACGGTTCGGTGACCGACGAAGAGCGTGCCGTGATCGATCGCGTGCTCAAGTACGAGAACCTGGGCCGCCGCTACAACCCCGACAAGTCCGATGCCGTCAAGAATTGCTTTAACGAGTACGCCTCGCAGGAGGACATCAAGGCCTATTTTGAGGTATGGGCCCAGATGTTCAAAAAGGATCCCGAGTGCTATATCTCGGCGCTCATCAATAACTACTACGGCTACTTTTATCCGAGTGCCCGCGATGCGTGGGTCTACAGCACGGCGCGCAGTGCCGAGATTATGGCGAAGCCCGATAACCTTAAGTACTTCGACTTCCATCCGGTCGATAGCAAGGTTGTGCGCTGGTGCGACCACCTGATCAACCTGTATCGCGTGGCAGTACAACGCGTCCCGTTTATCTCGCTCACCATGAGCTCGGCCACCTATGTGTGGATCATGATCGCCGTGGTGGTCTACCTACTGCGTCGTCATTCATGGCGTGCGCTGGCGATCTGGGTGCCGCTGTTGGGCGTGCTCGCCGTGTGCCTGATTGGCCCGTGCAACGGCTCGACTTACATGCGCTACCTGTATCCGGTCATCGCCTGCATGCCCTTCGCCATCGGCGCCACCGTCACCCGCAGCGACTTCCTCTGGTTCTAACTTGGTGCATTGAGGTCAGGTTTCTTTGCACCAAAGGGGCCATCATCACGGCGCCTTCATTTTGGGGTTTATCTCGCAGGCCAGTAGGTATATCATAACGACGTTTGTTTATATTGCCCGAGCATCTGCGCTGGGCTTTAGGTCGAAACCGATAGGAGACACGTATGTCCGGACACTCTAAGTGGGCCACAACCAAGCATCGTAAGGGCGCGCAGGACGCCAAGCGTTCCGCCCTCTTCTCCAAGCTCAGCCGCAACATCACCGTTGCTGCCCGTCTCGGCGGTGACCCGCTGCCCGAGAACAACGCCAGCCTCGCCGCTGCCGTTGCCAAGGCTAAGGCTCAGTCCATGCCTAAGGACAAGATCAAGTCCGCTATCGACAAGGCTTTTGGTTCGGGTGCCGATGCCGCCGTCTACGAGAACATCGTGTACGAGGGCTACGGTCCCGCCGGTGTCGCCGTCTACGTCGACTGCCTGACCGACAACCGCAACCGTACCGCCGCTGATGTCCGTTCCGCCTTCTCCCACGCTGGTGGCAACCTGGGCACCTCCGGCTCCGTCGCCTTCCAGTTTGAGCGCAAGGGCCAGATCGTCGTCGCCAAGGAGATCCTGGACGAGAACGCCAAGAAGGAGACCATGATCGCCAACGGTGCTGCCGGTGACGAGGATGAGTTCATGATGGCCATCGCCGAGGCCGGTGGCGAGGACTACGAGGATGCCGGCGAGGAGTGGATCGTCTGGACTACTGCCAACGAGGTCATGGCTGTCTCCAAGGCGCTCGAGGAGCAGGGCGTCCAGGTCAAGGGCTCCGAGACCACCATGGTCCCGACCACCCCGACCGAGGTCTCCGGCGCCGACGCCAAGAAGGTTCAGCGCCTCATCGACCGTCTTGAGGAGCTCGACGACGTCCAGGATGTTTACAGCACCATGGACATGACCGACGAGGTCATCGCTGCCCTCGAGGAGGAGTAGCGCCCGCACGGGTTAAGCCGTGCATATCTGGGCATAATGAAGCGAGCATGCAAGCCTCGTGGAATAGATGAGCCGGATCCGCGTGCGTAGAGCACCGGACCCGGCTCTTTTATAATGATGCGAACCGTTTTGCATTTCGAGAGCCGAGATTTGAAGGGAGCGCCACGTGCGCGTACTCAAACGAGCCCTAGCGATTGTGTATCTTGCCGCCGCCATCGTGGCGCTGGGTACGCTTGTCTGCCAGTTTTGGGGGCCGTATACGTATCGCTTTATGCTGCTGATGCGCGACCCCATGCCGCGCATTGTCGTGACGGCATGCGGCGGAGTTGTGGCGATCGGCGTGCTGGTAAGCTTCTTTCGCCTGATGTTTGCTCGTCGCGAGCCGTCCTGCGTGCATCCGGCGGGGGAGCGCAATATCGAGGTTACCCTTGCGGCGCTTTCTTCGTGTGCCAGGGCTGCTGCCGAGCGCGACGACCGCGTGATGGTCGAGCATGTCGAGGCCCGCGTCCAAGGCCCCGACGATTCGCACGTCCGATTTAAGGTCGAGGCTATCGCGCTTGACGATAAGGACGTGGCATCTCTGGCTACCGCGATGCAGCGGCGCATCGAGGAAGCTTGCGACACCATGCTCGGCACGCCGGGTACGACCACGCGCGTCCGTTTTTTGCCGTCCAAGACTACCGTCCAGACCGTGGAGGTTTCCGGTGAGTGATACCAATCAAGATAAGACCGCTCGTACGCCGCGCCTGACGATTGACCAGAGCGCCACACCGGCGAGCGAACCTGTTGATTCCAAAGCAGAGGCAACCGAGTTACAAGACGTGGCAGCCGCGGATTTTGACGAGGCTATGGGTCTCATCAAGGGTACGGGCGCTGCCATCTGGAGCTATGCTGTGCGTCATCCCAACACCACGCTCGGTGCCGTCGCTGGCTTTATCCTCGCCGTGTTGGTGCTCACGCTCGGCCTGTGGGACACGCTCGTCATTGCATTCTTCGTGCTGATCGGCGCCGTGATCGGCCAAATTCGCGACGGCGAGAACGGGATCGTCAACTTCTTCGGCCGTCTGTTTAGCGGTCGCTAGCATGTATTCGACCGCCGCGTGTGCGGTGGGCATAAGGAGGAACCATGGCTTTTAACACGAAGGTCGATGTGGCCGATACCGAGCTCGAGGCGGACGAGACCGTCGCCGCCGAGGCCGAGGACGTAACGCTCGAGGACGAGGTACTCGTCGAGGCCGAACCCGCCGACGATGCGGACGAGGATGATGAGGAAGCGGACGAGTCCGAGGATTCGCTGACCTATTCCAACGGTGTGATCGAGAAGATCGTCGCCATGGCCACCCGCGAGGTGCCGCACGTCCTGGGCATGAAGGGCAACCTCATGCACTTTGTGCAGGAGCAGTTCGGTGCCGAGAATCTGACCAAGGGCGTGACGGTCGAGGTCACCGATGACAACCGCGTGGTCGTCAACATTTCCGTCATTATCGAGTACGACGCCTACGCGCCCGCGATTTTCGACGACGTTAAGGCGCGCGTGACCGAGCGTCTGGCTGCGATGACCGGCCTTGAGGTGGCAGGCGTCAACCTGCGCATCGAGGATGTCATCACCCCCGAGGAGTACGAACACCGCACCAACCAGCACGAGTAACCTACCAAAAAGGGATGTTTATTTTGGCAGGTTTTATCTGCGAAAACGTCAAACGGCCGGTCGCACGGATGTATGTGCGGCCGGCCGTTATTTGTATGCCCCCGATGTAGGCATACCGCTCGTCTAACTAGGGGTTGCAATCGTCGCGTTCCGCGTTACCCTAATGGGCGCATTGTTTCCAAATTGTTAACGAGGGGTTGCCGTAATGGCTGACGAGCACGAAACAGAAAGCCAGGCATGGGCGATTGAGGCTGCCGCGGCAGAGGCGGCATCGCGAGCTGCCGAGGAGGTACATCGTCCTCCCGTGGTGCCGATGGAGCGCGTGGTCGATCGCACCGATATCGAGCGCGGCGAGCGTGCCGGCCAAAAGCGCAGCCAGGAGCCAGGTTTCCCGCGCTTTTTTGCCGAGCTCAATCTGGGCCTGATTCTTACGGCCTTTGCTATCGTTGCGTTTAAAACCCCTAATCACTTTGCTTTTGGCGGCACCTCGGGCGTGTCGGTCATTCTGTCCACGCTGTTCCCGACCCTGCCCGTCGGCGTCTTTATGTGGATTATCAACGCGGTTCTCGTCGTCTTGGGCTTTATCTTTTTGGAGCGCAAGGCAATCCTGTGGAGTGTCTTCGCCTCGTTTGCGCTGTCCGCCTATGTTTCGCTGTTTGAGCTCTTTATTCCGACCGATGTCTCGATGACGGGCGATATGTGGCTCGACCTGTGCTTTGCCGTGATTCTGCCGGCGCTCGGCAGCGCCATCGTCTTTGATATTGGCGCCTCGACGGGCGGCACGGACATCCTCGCCATGATCCTCAAACGCCGTACCACGCTCGAGATTGGTCGCGCACTGCTGTTGGTCGATATCGGCATCGTGACCATCGCGGCCTTTTTGTATGGTCCGCGTGTCGGTCTGTATTGCGTGCTCGGCCTGTTTGCCAAGACGCTTGTGGTCGACAAGGCCATCGAGAGCATTCATCTTCGTAAGGTCTGCACGGTCATTTGTTCCGAGCCCCTTAAGGTCGAGGAGTTTATCGTCAAGCATCTCAACCGCACGGCGACCATCAGTCGCGGCTACGGTGCGTTCTCGGGCAAGTGCGTGACGGTGATTATGAGCGTGCTGAGCCGTCGCGAGGCCGTGCAACTGCGCCGCTATGCGCGCGAGGTCGATCCGGGTGCCTTTATCACGATTGTCGACAGCTCCGAGATCGTCGGCAAGGGTTTCCGCGGAACGAACTAACGCGGACGCACTCATCAAACAATCCAAAAGCGCCTCACGCGGTGCAAATACGTCATCTAAGAGTATTTGTCCCCACATTGGGCGATAATGATGTCAAAGACATCGTTTGCGATCCAGGTGATTCGCTCTAGATACGAAGGGATGATTTCGATGTTCTGTTCGCAGTGTGGCGCTCCTATGGGCGATAACGACAAGTTCTGCGGTGTGTGCGGCGCTCCTAATGCCGGTACTGCAGCCTCCGCCCCTCAGGGTCAGCCTCAGCAATTTGTCCCTCAGCCTCCCATGAACGCGCCCAAGGGCTGTGTGGCTCAGGCGTTTGAGGATATGACCAAGACTCCGGGCGTGCTGCAGCGCGTGTGCCAGATTGCCTTTTTGCCGGCGCTTATCTGTGTCGTG
>CABUUG010000040.1 GCA_902494605.1 uncultured Collinsella sp. | reverse complement strand
CGGTCATCGCCGTCGAGCGCGGCACCACGACTAAAGAGCGTATGCGTCGCAACTTTGGTATGGCACATCCCGAGGGCTACCGCAAAGCGCGTCGCCTGATGCGCCAGGCCGAAAAGTTTGGTCGACCGGTTCTGTGCCTGGTCGATACTTCGGGCGCGTTTTGCGGCATCGGTGCCGAGGAACGCGGCCAGGGTGAGGCGATTGCCCAGAACCTCATGGAGATGAGCGGCCTTAAGACGCCGATTGTCTCGGTGGTGACAGGCGAGGGCGGCTCTGGTGGCGCGCTGGCGCTGTCCGTGGCCGACCGCATCCTGATGCTCTCGAGCTCGGCCTATTCGGTCGTGAGCCCCGAGGCCTGTGCGTCGATCCTGTGGAAGGATACCGAGCGCGCGAATGAGGCCGCCGAGGCGCTTAAGCTCACGGCCCCCGATCTGTTGGCGCTCGGCATCATCGACGGCATTGTTGACGATAGGGGCCTGTCGCATGAGGAGATCGCCGGTGCCGTCATGTCCTCGGCATTTGATGCCTTCGATACGCTTGGGCAGCTCGACGACGCGACCCTCACAAACCTCCGCTACGAAAAGTACCGCGCAATCGGTCAGTACCGCACGATGTGACAAAGGGAAAGCTCGCATGTCACATTGGGAAAGGCGTTCCATGTCACAAGTTTCTAACACCTCGTTTACAACGACGGTTTCATCAAACGCCATGGCCGTGGTGGACTATCTGTCCAAAAGCATGATGTCGGCGCTGCCGTTTATTGTCTGCGCGGCGTTGTTCCGCACCGTCGCCGTCATTATGGGCGAAGGTATGCTGGGCCTGTGGTCTGCCGATTCCGAAATCTATCGCCTGTTCTACAGTTGGCTCTATAACGCCGGCTACTACTTTTTGCCCATTTATCTTGGTTGGGCGGCCGCCCGCCAGCTCGGTTGCTCGGAGCAGCTGGGCATGATGCTGGGCGGCGTATTGATTGCGCCCGATCTGCTTAAGCTCGTCGATGCCGCATCGACGACGGGGGCATCGATGACTTCCGTGTATGGCCTGCTTCCCGCGCCGGTCAACGATTACACGACGACTGTTATTCCGGTTCTCATCTCGGTGCCCGTGCTATGGCGAGTGGAGTGTTTCTTTTCGCGCGTTATCCCTAAGGCCGTGGCGTTTTCGTTCGTTCCGTTTGCGACCATGCTTGTCATGGTTCCGGTTTCGCTGTGTATTACGGCACCGGCGGGCAGCTATCTGGGCATGCTGTTGGGCCAGCTTATGTTTATGCTTGGCAATTCCGGTGGCATCGTGTCGCTGCTCACGCTCATGGGGCTTGCCGCGGGCTGGGAGTTCCTTAAGATCGCGGGCGTCAGCAACGTCGTCCTATCGCTCGCCTATGCGCAGTTTATGAGTGTGGGAACGGATTCGTGCATCCTGATCGCCGCGACGATGGCAACGTTCGCCGTTTGGGGCATGCCCTTTGGCGCGTCGCTCCGCGTTGCGGATAAGGACGAGAAGGCGCTCATGCTGGGCTATTCGATCTCGGGCGTGCTTGGCGGCGTAAGCGAGCCGGCGCTGTACGGTTGCGGCTTTAAATATGGCAGGTGCCTGACGTGCATGGCCATTGGCGGCGCCGTCGGAGGCCTTGTTGCGGCCGTGGGCCACGTTACGGCCTATACCATCGGCATGACGAATGTCCTCATGGTCATTGGCTTTGCCACGGGCGGCATTTCGAACCTGCTGTGGTGCTGCGCTGCCGGCGGTGTGTCATTTGCGGTGTCTGCGGCGCTGAGCTACTGCTTTGGTGTGGTGCCGACGAAGGAACAGGCGACGGAGGACGGAGCCGATTCGCCCGAAACAGTGGCGAGCGCTGCTGAAGTAAGCGCATAAACCTGTGCGACAAAAGGACGATTCTTTTGTCATGCTCCAAGGCCGTGGCCCGTGCGGGCTGCGGCCTCTTTGTATCTGGGAGACAAAGTGGCTACACTACAATCCGTTTGAGCAATGGATATATAGGTAGAACCGTGGGGGCGGATGTAGATGGTCGAGTGGATTGTTAAGCGCGCACAGGGCGATCGTGCGCGTGTGGGCACGTTGGCTGGCATGGTGTGTATTGTCGCCAATGTTGCGCTTTGTGCTGCGAAGGGCGCAATTGGTGTGGTTTCGGGATCGGTTTCGATTGTGGCGGATGCCATGAACAACCTGTCCGATGCCAGCTCGAATATCGTGAGCGTGCTGGGCTTTAAGCTGGCGAGCAAGCCGGCCGACCCCGAGCATCCTTACGGCCACGGTCGCTATGAGTATCTCTCGGGATTGGTCGTGGCGGCGCTCGTGCTGCTGATTGGCGTTGAACTGGTGAAGTCCTCGGTTGAGCGCATCATCCACCCCGAACCTGTCGAGTTCTCGCTTGCCCTGGTGGCAGTTCTAGTGCTTTCGATGGTCGTAAAGCTCTGGATGGCGGCCCTCAACCAAAAGCTCGGCGATCGCATTGAGTCCGAGACGCTGCATGCGACCGCGCAGGATTCCAAGAACGATGTCCTTGCCACAGGCGCCGTGCTGGCATGTGCGATTGTTTCGCAGGTGACGCACATCAATCTTGACGCATGGGTTGGCCTTGCCGTTGGCGCCTATATTGGCTGGAGCGGCCTTGAACTTATTCAAGATACGGTGAGCCCGCTTTTGGGCCAGTCACCCGATCCTAAGCTGGTCAAGCACATTCGAGACAAAATCATGAGCTATCCCGGCGTTTTGGGCGTTCACGATTTGATGGTTCACGACTACGGCCCGGGCAGGAAGTTTGCAAGTGCGCACGCCGAGATGGCGGCCGAGGCCAGCCCGCTGGAAAGCCACGACACGCTCGATAACATCGAACAGTCGTTTAGGGACGAAGACGGCATGATCGTCACGCTTCACTACGATCCCATCGTGACCGATGACCCCAAGGTGGCGAGCATGCGCTTGCGCATTCACGCCATGGCTCAGGAGATCGATAACCGCCTCTCGATTCATGACCTACGCTGTGTGCCGGGTCCTACGCACACCAACGTGATCTTTGACTGCGTGCGTCCCTCGGATCTGCAGATGAGTGCCGAAGACTTAAAGCACGCGCTGGCACAACGGGTCGAATCGGAATTTCCCAAGTCGATTGCCAAGATTACGATCGACGAAGACTACGTAGGGCATACCCACGAGTAAGGCTGTGCCGGCAAAGCAGGTTATGCAGAAGGGGAGAGCATGAAGAAGCTGTATCTACTCCGCCACGGTCAGACGGAGTTCAACGTCAAAAAGCTGGTCCAGGGCCGCTGCGATTCGCCGCTGACCGATCTGGGCCGTCAGCAAGCCGGGATGGCAGCCGCATGGCTTAAGGGCCACGGCGTCGTCCCCGACAAAGTGGTCTCTTCGCCCTTAGGCCGAGCCATGGACACAGCTCAGCTCGTCGCATGCGAGCTCCTCGGCCCGGACGCAGCAGCCGAGCCCTGCGAAGGCATTATCGAGCGCTGCTACGGCTCCTTCGAAGAAGGCCCGCACGGCGCGCTGCCCACCGACGTCTGGGATCCGGGCGAGGACCTGGTCCCCTTCGGAGGAGAAGGAAGCCAGGCGCTGCAAGAACGTATGGTGGATGCGCTTACCAAAATCATGGGCTCCGAGGGCATCGAAACCCTTCTAGCAGTAAGCCACGGCAGCGCCAGCCGCCAATTTATCAAGGCCGCAGCCCCAGAGGGCTTCGAGCTCCCAACAAAACTCCCCAACTGCGCCATCATGATCTTCGATTTCGATGAGGCAAAGCCACAAGCAGAAGGCGAACCGTCTCAATGCAAGTTCACCCTCCAGCAAATAGTGGACCCCCAACAAAGTAATTAGCTGAGCGAGCAGAGTTAAGCAGACATCAACGTGTCGTCTCCCGAGCTTGGCAGAGGGGCGGCGAAATATATTAAGTTTGTCGCGAGTTCCGCACGCAAAGGAAAGCACTTAATGTGCTTTCCGTCTTGCGCAGGACTGTAGAGCAGCAAACTTAATATATTTCGCCGCCCCTCTGCCAAGCCCAGGCGACTCCACGCACTTTACCTGCGTAAACAATGTGAGTGAAATATGAATCTCGATGGATACGCCCGCAGCCGTGTATACTAAACAGCTGTGTGAAACCAGGGGAGTATTCTGGCTGGACAAAATGCCTGCTTAATAGGGTTGTCAGGTAGTCCGGGCGAAATACAAGGCTGGGGAGCACGTCGTGTAAGTAGTGGTCCTCTAGGGGCGTACGCTCGGTGGTGTACGCATTGTCCCAAGACCACGCGAGAGTTGGGATCATATCTTGATCAGCATGATTCTCGGCCGCAAGATTGGCATGACCCAGGTTTGGGACGAGGACGACAACGTCGTTCCCGTCACGGTCATCCAGGCTGGCCCCTGCGCTGTCTCGCAGGTTAAAACTCAGGCAACCGACGGCTATGATGCCGTCCAGATCGGTTTCGGCGACATCAAGGCCAAGAACGTGAACAAGCCCATGGCTGGTCACTTCGCCAAGGCTGGCGTCGAGCCTGTCCGCTTCCTTCGTGAGGTCCGCGTCGAGAACGGCGAGGAGCACAAGGTCGGCGAGGTCGTCACCGTCGCTGATTTCGCTGATGTCGAGAAGGTCGACGTCATCGGTACCTCCAAGGGTAAGGGCTTCCAGGGTCGCATCAAGCGCTGGGGTCAGCGCCGCGGTCCTATGACGCATGGTTCTCACTTCCAGCGTCACCCCGGTTCTATCGGTCAGTGCGCCTATCCTGCGCGCGTCCTCAAGGGCGTCAAGATGGCCGGTCACATGGGTAACGAGCGCGTTACCGTCAAGAACCTTTCCGTTGTCCGCATCGATGCCGAGCAGAACCTCATCTTGGTCAAGGGCGCTGTCCCGGGTGCCAAGAATGGTCTCGTCGCCATCCGTATGGCCTAAGGGCCCAGCCCATTTAGCCCAGCGTCATACCAAGGAGAACACTTAAATGGCAAAGTTTGAAGTAAAGAACAGCGAGGGCAAGAAGGTCGCCGAGGCCGAGCTCGCCGCTGAGGTGTACGGCATCGAGCCGAACATCCACGTTATGCACCACATCGTCAAGTGCCAGATGGCCTCTTGGCGTCAGGGCACCCAGTCTGCTAAGGGTCGCTCTGAGGTTTCCGGTGGCGGCAAGAAGCCTTGGCGTCAGAAGGGCACCGGCCGTGCCCGCCAGGGTTCCATCCGTGCTGCCCAGTGGCGTCACGGTGGCGTTGTCTTCGCCCCCAAGCCCCGTTCCTACGCTAAGCGTATGAACAACAAGGAGGTCAAGCTGGCTATGCGCTCCGCGCTGTCCGCCAAGCTGGCCGATGGCGAGCTCGTGCTCGTCGACGACTACGGCTTCGAGAAGCCTTCCACCAAGGCTGCCGTCGCCATGCTCAAGGCTCTCGGTCTTGAGGGCAAGCGTCTGACCATCATCGTTCGCGATGAGGACGTCAACGCCTACCTGTCGTTCCGCAACATTCCCAAGACGTTCATCATCACCGCTGACGAGGCCAACACCTACGATCTCGTCAACAACAACGCTGTGCTGATGCCCGCCGACATCGCCGCTCACTTCGGGGAGGTGCTTGCATAAATGACCGCCCATGAGATCATCATCCGTCCGATCGTGTCCGAGCGTTCCTTCTCCGGCATGGAGCTGAACAAGTACACGTTCGAGGTCGCCAAGGATGCTAACAAGTATCAGATCAAGGACGCTGTCGAGGAGATCTTCGGCGTCAAGGTCGTTCGCGTGAACACCCTGACGGTCAAGCCCAAGACCAAGCGCGTGCGCTATGTCGCCGGCAAGACCCGTTCTTGGAAGAAGGCCATCGTCACGCTGGCCGAGGGCGACACCATCGAGGTCTTTGGCAACCAGGCCTAAGACTCGCTGCTGTTGAGTGAGCTCATGCCTCCCAAATAGGGGAGGCGAGAGCTCAAGGTTTTGGGCGTATAAAATGGACACGCCCGGAACCGTGTATACGTCCGGTGTCATCGCACCCGAGGCAGAACCTCGAATCCCTGTCTGCGATGGCTAACGGATTCCTATTGAAAGGGATTGTAATGGCTGTAAAGCACCTTAAGCCGACCTCCGCTGGTAGGCGTTGGCAGACGATCTCCGATTTCTCCGAGATCACCTGCACCAAGCCCGAGAAGTCTCTTCTCGAGCCCCTGCCCAAGAAGGCCGGTCGTAACAACAACGGCCGCATCACCACCCGCCACCAGGGCGGCGGCGTGAAGCGTCGTTACCGCGTGATCGACTTCAAGCGCAACAAGGACGGCGTGCCCGCCAAGGTTGCCACGATCGAGTACGATCCGAACCGTTCCGCTCGCATCGCTCTGCTGCACTACGCTGACGGTGAGAAGCGCTACATCCTGGCCCCCAAGGGCCTCGAGGTCGGTCAGACCATCATGTCCGGTTCTGACGCCGACATCAAGCCGGGCAACGCTCTGCCCCTCGCCGACATTCCCGTCGGTACGCTCATCCACGCCGTCGAGTTCCAGCCGGGCAAGGGCGCTGCTATCGCCCGTTCCGCCGGTAACTCCTGCCAGCTGATGGGTAAGGAGGGCAAGTACGCTATCGTCCGTATGCCTTCCTCCGAGATGCGCCGCATCCTCGTTACCTGCCGCGCCACCGTCGGTGAGGTCGGCAACGCCGATCACTCCAACATCGTCATCGGCAAGGCCGGCCGTAAGCGTCACATGAACGTGCGCCCGACCGTCCGCGGTACCGTCATGAACCCTGTCGACCACCCGCACGGCGGTGGCGAGGGCAAGAACCACACCTCTGGTCGTCCCTCCGTTACCCCCTGGGGTAAGCCGACGAAGGGCCTTCGTACGCGCAAGAAGAAGAAGGTCTCGAACCAGCACATCATTCGTCGCCGTAAGAAGTAATTTCGGATACCGAGTTTTAGGAGAAAGCACTTATGAGCAGAAGTCTCAAAAAGGGCCCGTTCGTGGAGACTCGCCTTCTCTCGCGTATCACCGCGATGAACGAGGCTGGCAAGAAGGACGTCGTGAAGACCTGGTCCCGCGCGTCCACCATCTTCCCCGAGATGGTTGGTCACACCATCGCCGTCCACGACGGCCGCAAGCATGTGCCCGTGTATGTTACCGAGTCCATGGTTGGTCACAAGCTCGGCGAGTTCGCGCCGACTCGTACGTTCCGTGGCCACAAGGCCAAATAGGGGGTTAACCGTAAATGGCAACTAAGTCTATTGAAACTGAGGCCACCGAGGTTCGCGCCGTCGCTAAGTACGTGCGTGTTTCCCCCAGCAAGGCCCGCCTGGTGGTCGATCTGATCCGCCGCAAGCCTGTCGCTCAGGCCTTCGACATCCTCCACTTCTGCGACCGCGCCGTCGCCGTGGATGTCGAGAAGGTTCTCCGTTCCGCCGTTGCGAACGCCGAGAACAACAACGGTCTGCGTGCCGACAACCTGGTTGTCGCCGCTGCCTATGTTGACGAGGGTCCGACGCTTAAGCGCATCCGTCCCCGCGCCAAGGGTTCCGCTTCTCGCATTCTGAAGCGTACTTCCCACATCACCGTCGTCGTTGCTCCTCGAAAGGAGGCGTAAAGCTGTATGGGTCAGAAAGTCTACCCCACCGGCTTCCGTCTTGGCATCACCGAGAACTGGCGCTCCCGCTGGTTCGCAGAGAAGGATTACGCTAAGACCCTCGGTAACGATCTCGAGATTCGTAAGTACCTCGAGAAGCGTCTTTCCCGCGCAGCTGTCTCCCGCGTCGAGATCGAGCGCGCTGGCGACAAGGTGAAGGTCATCATCCTCACTGCTCGCCCCGGCGTTGTCATCGGTAAGAAGGGTGCCGAGATCGATACCCTCCGTACCGAGCTCGAGAAGGTCGCTGGCGTCTCCAAGGGCCAGCTCTCCGTCGACGTTGTCGAGATCAAGCGCCCCGAGCTCGACGCCAACCTCGTTGCTCAGTCTATCGCCGAGCAGCTCGAGGGCCGCGTTGCCTTCCGTCGCGCTATGCGCAAGGCTGTCCAGTCCGCCCGCAAGGCCGGCGCTAAGGGCATCCGTATCCAGTGCTCCGGTCGTCTCGGCGGTGCCGAGATGGGCCGTCGTGAGTGGTACCGCGAGGGTCGCGTGCCTCTGCACACCCTCCGTGCCAAGATCGACTACGGCACGGCTGTCGCCAGCACCACCATGGGCGCTTGCGGCGTGAAGGTCTGGATTTACCTGGGCGAGAAGCTCCCGGGCCAGCCTGTTCCCAACCCTGCACTCGAGGGCTCTTCCCGTCCTCGTCGTCGTAACTCCGAGAGGAGGGGTCAGTAGTGCTTGCCCCTAAGCGTATTCTTCACCGCAAGGTGCAGCGTGGCTCCATGAAGGGCCAGGCCAAGGGTAATACCGAGCTGCATTTCGGCGAGTTTGGTATCCAGGCTCTCGAGGCCCATTGGATCACCAACCGTCAGATCGAGGCCGCTCGTATTGCCATGACCCGCTACATGAAGCGTGGCGGTCGTGTCTACATCACGATCTTCCCCGATAAGCCCATCACCAAGAAGCCTGCCGAGACTCGCATGGGTTCTGGTAAGGGTAACCCCGAGGAGTGGGTGGCCGTCGTCAAGCCCGGCCGCATCATGTTCGAGGTCAAGGGTGTTCCCGAGGAGGTCGCTCGCGAGGCTCTGCGTCTTGCGCAGCACAAGCTCCCCATCAAGACCAAGATTGTTGCTGCTAAGAACGCTGAGCAGCGCATCGAGAAGGAGATGGCTGAGGAGGCCGCTCTCGAGGCCAAGTGGGCTGCTGAGGACGCCGCCGCCGCCAAGGAGGAGAACTAATGAAGCCCGCAGAGATTCGTGAGCTCTCGGACGCTCAGCTCGTTGAGAAGCTGAAGGAAATGCGCGCCGAGCTCTTTAACCTTCGTTTCCAGATGGCCACCAGCCAGCTGGACAACACCGCTCGCGTCAACACCGTGAAGAAGGACATCGCTCGCGTCCTCACGGAGCAGCGCGCCCGCGAGATCGCAGCGGAGAAGTCCGCTGTCGCCGAGTAGGACCTAAGGAGAGAACATGACTGATTCGCGTAACTCGCGTAAGGTCCGTACGGGTGTCGTTACCTCCGTCTCCGGTGCCAAGACCATTGTTGTCACCATCACCGAGCGCAAGCGTCACCCCAAGTACGGCAAGATGATGACCAGCTCCAAGAAGCTGCACGCTCACGACGAGGAGTGCACGGCTGGCGTGGGCGATACCGTCCGCGTTATGGAGACCCGTCCTATGTCCAAGATGAAGCGTTGGCGCCTCATCGAGGTCGTCGAGCGCGCTAAATAAGCAGTCGCTCTTACGACTTGTACGTTTCCGAAGATGTGCGTATGCCTGGCTTGCATACCACGGGCCGTATAAAGGCTGCGCACCTCTCTTCGGTTCTTAGTTCGGAGGAACATCTACCATGATTCAGATGCAAACCATGCTGAACGTCGCCGACAACTCCGGCGCTCGCAAGATTCGCTGCATCAAGGTGCTTGGCGGTTCCAAGCGTCGTTATGCAGGCATCGGCGATGTGTTCATCGGTGCTGTCCAGGAGGCTACCCCTGGCGCCAACGTCAAGAAGAAGGACGTTGTCCGTTGCGTCGTCGTTCGCACCGTTAAGGAGATCCGCCGCAAGGATGGCTCCTACATTCGCTTTGATGAGAACGCCTGCGTTGTCATCAACAACGATGGTTCGCCCGTCGGCACCCGTATCTTCGGGCCCGTCGCTCGCGAGCTTCGTGACAAGAAGTACATGAAGATCGTCTCGCTCGCTCCCGAGACCCTGTAGTTAGGGGAGATATATGTATATCAAGAAGGGCGATAAGGTCCAGGTTCTCTCTGGTAAGGATCGCGGCAAGCAGGGCGTTGTCCTGCGTGCTCTCCCCGCCGAGAACAAGGTCGTTGTCGAGGGCGTTTCGGTCGTCAAGAAGGCCGTCAAGCCCAACGCTGCCAACCAGCAGGGCGGCATCGTTTCGCAGGAGGCTCCTATCGACGCCTCCAACGTCAATCTCGTTTGCCCCGAGTGCGGTAAGGTTACCCGCGTCGGTCACGAGAAGGACGGCAAGAACAAGCTGCGCGTCTGCAAGAAGTGCGGCCACAAGTTCTAAGCTGCCCGCAACAGCAAGTTGCTAGCAAAGGCCCGGATGCCCCACGGCATCCGGGCCTTTTTCTATCCCCACTCATTGGGGACAGACTTAAATGAGTGATTGCACTCATTGGGGACAGACATAAATGACTAGTCGTTGGGGACGTTCTTAAACGGCTAGTTGATGGGGACGGTCTTTAGATCTGTATATCTGGCCATCTAGGATAGGCTTCAACGAAAGCGGCACCTAGGGACAGTCCTTCGATGTCTGGTGCCCCCAGAGGGGTGAAGTAATACAGCTGGCTCTGTCTTTAGGGCTTTGGTGCTCCGCCTCTATATGTTTCACAAGGATTGTCACATGCGCATTTACGCGCAGAGTCTTGCGCGATGATGCGCATGGCCGCGCAAATATCTGCTAACTATGGTTAAATAATGACCGATAAGCAAATAAACACGCAAACACAAGCAAATGTGCGCGTATTTGTGCGATTATAAGGTTGTTGAAATGAAGGACTTCCGATGACTCAGGAGGCACATCATGGCAGATTACAAACAGGCTCCGCTCGACGCCGAGGCAGCCGCAAAGGCGGCGTTTGCCTCGGTCCAGGATCGGCCGTTCCCCGATGATATCTTTACGGCCCCTGAGCTCCGCTGGGCCGTGATCGGTTGCGGCGTTATCGCCAACCAAATGGCCCAGTCCCTCGCTCTGGCCGGCCGCAAGCTCGCGGGTGTCGCCAACCGTACGCTGTCCAAGGCTCAGGCTTTTGCCGAGCAGTATGGCGTCGAGAAGGTCTATGAAACGGTTGAGGACCTCTACGCCGATCCGGACATCGATGCCGTCTATATCACCACGCCGCACAACACGCATATCACCTATCTGCGTGCCGCGCTGGCCGCCGGCAAGCACGTGCTCTGCGAGAAGGCCATTACCCTCAACTCTGTCGAGCTCGACGAGGCCCGTGCCATCGCCGACGAGCATAACGTGGTCCTTATGGACGCCACCACGGTGCTTCACATGCCGCTGTATCAGGAGCTGCGCCGTCGCATGGATGCGGGCGACTTTGGCCGGATGAACCTCGCCCAGCTCAACTTTGGCAGCTATAAGGAGTACGGCGACCTGACCAACCGCTTCTACAACCGTAGTCTTGCCGGCGGCGCCATGCTCGACATTGGCGTGTATGCCCTGTCCGTCATGCGCCTGTTTATGGCCAGCCAGCCCGCGGAGGTCGTGTCTCTGGGCAACACCTGTGAGACTGGCGTTGACGTCGCGGGTGGCATTGTTTGCCGTAACGCCGAGCAGCAGCTGGGCGTCGTGAGCCTTACGCTCCACTCCAAGCAGCCAAAGCGCTCGGTCATCAGCTTCGACAAGTGCTATATCGAGGTTAACGAGTATCCGCGTGCCGACCACGCGACCATCGTGTGGACTGCGGACGGCTACCGCGAGGAGGTCCACGCTGGCACCGAGGCCTACGCTCTGTGCTACGAGATGGCCGACCTGGAGAAGGCCGTCGCCGGCGATGATTCGAAGCGCGAGCTTCTGGGCTATGCTTCCGATGTTATGGAGCTGATGACCGAGCTCCGCGCCGATTGGGGAGTCGTGTACCCCGAGGAGGAGTAAGCGATGCTTGCGGAAGATAGGCTCAACGCGATCGTGTCAATGGTGCAGCAGGCTGGCTCGGTTACCGTGCCGGAGCTTGCCGAGACCCTGGGCGTGACACCGTCCACCATTCGCCGTGACTTGCAAACGCTCGACCGCGCGCACCGTATCGCCAAGGTGCACGGAGGCGCGACGAGTCTGTTGCGCGCGCACGTGACGCGCGACCTGACGATCAGCGAGCGCAGTGATCTCCATAACGATGACAAGGAGCGTATCTGCGCCCGTGCGGCGGCCCTGTTGGAGCCCGATAGCTTTGTGTATATCGATTCGGGCTCCACGACCCTCAAGCTCATCGAGCATCTTCCGCGCCTTGAGGGTGTCACCTATGTGACCGATTCCGTGCTCCATGCTCAGCATCTCGCCCTGCGTGGTATGCGCACCGTGGTGCTGGGCGGCGAGCTCAAGCCCGAGACCGAGGCGCTCGTCGGTCCCGATGCCTTGGCAACTCTGGACCGCTATAACTTCAACTGCGGCTTTTGGGGTTCCAATGGCATCGCCGCCGAGCAAGGTCTCACCACACCGGATATCGAGGAAGCGCAGGTCAAGCGTATCTCGATGCGCCATACCGCCAAACGCTTCGTAATCTCGGACGCCAGTAAATTTGGCATGGTGGCGCCCGTTAAGTTCGCGGACTTCCGCGACGCAACGATTATTACCGCAGGTGAGGTCCCCGCCAAGTATCGGGCGATGGATAACGTCATCACGGTCTAGCGACGGGACAAGGCCAAAACCACCACAAAGGTGCCTGTGTCCCCATTGTGGTGGTTACGCCGTTCCTTTGTCTCGATCTGTAACATCTGGGGCCGATTTTGCCGAGTTACTGTTACAGATCGAGACGTTTTGGGACCGCGGCTGAGCCATTGCGGCAAAACCACCACAAAGGTGCCTGTCCCCATTGTGGTGGTTTAGGGTTCCCAGGGGCAGGGGGCTTCGATGTAGATGTGCTCGCCGGTTACGGGATGCGTAAAGGACACGCTGTGGGCATGGAGCATGAGGCCGCAAGGACGCGGCGTGCCGTACAGGTCGTCGCCAACCAGGGGATGGCGCTCGCTTGCCAGGTGCACACGGATTTGGTGTTTGCGGCCGGTGAGCAGCTCGACATCGATATACGAGCGCGTGGGCAGGCCACGACGGCTCTTAAGACGCTTGAGCACCTTCACGCGCGTTTGAGACGGCTTGCCGCTGGCGCCGACGCGCATCTTTCGGCTGTCGTGGCGGTCGCGGGCGATGGGCTTGTCGATGAGCTTTTCGTTCCAGTCGATCTTGCCCTCGGCCAGCGCCAGATAGTGCTTTTCGAAGGCGTGGTCGATCACCATCTGGTCAAAGGCGGGCTGCGTCTGCTTGTCGAGCGAGAACAGCACCACGCCGGTGGTGTCGCGGTCCAGGCGGTTAAGCGGCTGCATGTCGGTCGCGGCAAAGCCGTCGCCCATCGCCAGCAGCAGGTCGCTGGCGTAGTCGGTGAGCGTGCGCTCGCCGGTGCCGTCGCCGTGGACGATCATGCCAGCGGGCTTGTCGATGGCCATGAGCCAGGCGTCG
>CABUUG010000039.1 GCA_902494605.1 uncultured Collinsella sp. | reverse complement strand
GTAGCTCAGTTGGGAGAGCGCTGCCGTCGCATGGCAGAGGCCGAGGGTTCGACTCCCTTCGTCTCCACCCTTGGATTTGATAAGCCGCTGACATTGTGTCGGCGGCTTTTTTTAAAAGAAAGGGCTGTACCATGGCCGAGCTTGAGTCCCAACCATTGTCCGACGAGGAGCGCGCTGAGTTGGAAGAGCTCCGCGCTGAGAAGGCCCGCCGCGAGGCTCGGGAAGAGGCCCGTCGCGAGCGTGAGGAGCTGGCTGCCCTGCGTGCCGAGCGTGCGAAGGCCGAGGAGGCCGCCGCGAACGCCGCATCCGCATCGGCGCCCGCGCCCGCACCCAAGCCCGCTGCTGCGAAGCCTGCACCTGCCGCGCCCAAACCTCAGCCTAAAAAGGCCGCTCGTCCCAAGTCCGTCGAGTCCAAGTCGAGCCGTGACGAGATGACCTTTGCCCAGCGCATGGTTACCTCCAAGGAGCCTACGGGCGAGAACGAGATCCCTGGCATGGCGCCGGCTCAAAAAATCATCATTGTCCTTGCCCTCATCGCGTTTGTCATCTTTATGGGCTACACGATCCTGACCAGCATGGGCCTGTTCTAACCGATTCGCATCGGGCGTCATGTCCGCATGCTCTGCTCTCGTCCAACCCTCAAATTCTGCACCACACATCCGAAAGGTCGCCCCATGGCTTTGACCGACATCTCGCATCCCACCGACATTGCAATGCTCACCGATCTGTACGAACTCACTATGGCCCAGGGCCTGTGGGAGAGCGGCAAGGCTAATGAGCAGGGTTGTTTTACGGCGTTTTACCGCGACCATCCCTTTGGCAGCGCCTATGCCGTCATGTGCGGCACCGCCGAGCTGCCCGAGCTTGTCGAGAACCTGCGCTTTACGCCCGAGGACATCGACTATCTAGCTTCGCTCCAGGCTCCGGCCGGCGGCGCGATGTTTAAGCCTGCATTCCTCGACTACCTGCGCAACTTCCGTGCGCACGTGAACATTGACGCCGTGCCCGAGGGCGAGCTCGTGTTTCCGCGCGAGCCCATGGTGCGCGTCACCGGCCCGTCGCTGGAGTGCCAGCTTCTCGAGACCGCGCTGCTTAACATCGTCGGCTTCCAGACGCTTGTTGCCACCAAGACGGCACGCGTGGTGTTGGCGGCGGATGGCCGTCCTGTCGCCGAGTTTGGCCTGCGCCGCGCCCAGGGTCCCGATGGCGGTCTGGCCGTCGCCCGCGCGAGCTACGTTGCCGGCTGCTCGTCCACGTCTAACGTGCTTGCCGGGCGCCGTTACGGCATCCCCGTCTTTGGCACCCACGCGCACAGCTGGGTGATGAGCTTCGACTCCGAGCTCGAGGCCTTCCGCGCCTTTGCCAAGTCGAGCCCTAAGAACTGCACGCTGCTCATCGACACCTATGACGTGCGCGAGGGCTGCGAGCATGCCATTACGGTTGCCAAGGAGATGGAGGCGGCGGGCGAGCGCCTGTCGGCCATTCGCATCGACTCTGGCGACCTCGCCAAGCTCTCCAAGTATGTGCGCGGCCGTTTTGATGCCGAGGGCCTGCCCTATGTGGGGATCTCGGTTTCCAACGATCTTGACGAGTATACGATTCAGTCGCTGCTCGACCAGGGTGCACCCATCGACAGCTTTGGCGTGGGCACCAAGCTCGCGACCTGCTACGATCAGCCGGCGCTGGGCGGCGTGTACAAGCTTTCCGCCCGTCGGGCGAACGAGACAGACCCGTGGACGCCGGTGGTGAAGCTCTCCGAGCAGCCCTACAAGCGCACGATTCCGGGTGTGCAGCGTGTGCGCCGCTATTACGATGGCTTTGGCGGCCCGGTCTGCGACATAATCTATGATGAGGACCATCTGGCGGGGGAGGGCGCCGCGCGCGGCAATACCCTCGTGGCCGTGAACGATGCCGCCCTGGTAACCGATGTGTCGGAGCTTGAGTATCGCGAGCTGCTGGTGCCGATCGTGCGCGATGGCGGTGCGGTGGCTCCGCGTGAGAGCATCGAGGATGCGCGCGAGCGCTGTGCTTGGGCACTCGATCATCTGGACTCGGCTTTCAAGCGCTTCCTCTACCCGCAGACCTACGTGGTGGGCATGGAGCAGGGCCTGGCCCAGGTGCGCGACGAGCTCGTGCGCAAGAACATGGCCGCGGCTTCTGCTTTTCCCTGGGCTCACTAATTCCTTGGGCGGTAGGGGCGAGTCACGCTTCCTTGGCCGCCAGCTCGGCCGTTCGCTGAACAGTTGATTGGTTTGACGTATGACGACTTCTTATAAAACGATGGTGGTAAAGATCGGTTCGTCCACGGTTGTGGGCGCCGATGGCAAGGTCAACCGCTCCTTTATCGGCGGGCTTGCCGATCAGGCCGCAGTCCTGCGCAAGCTCGGCTGGCGTCTGGTCGTGGTGAGCTCGGGCGCTATCGCCTGCGGCTATCCCGTGCTGGGCTTCGACCGCAAGCCGGTCGGCGACCTGCCGAGCCTGCAGGCTTGCGCCTCGGCTGGTCAGTGCATCATCTCGTCGGCCTACGACGAGGAGTTCCATGCGCGCGACCTGCTCACCTCGCTCGTGCTGCTCACGCGCCACGATACGGCCCGCCGCACGTCTTACCTGCACGCGCGCGACGCCCTGCTGCGCCTCGTGGAGCTTGGCGTGGTGCCGGTCGTCAACGAGAACGATACCGTTACCGTTGATGAGATTAAGTTTGGCGACAACGACACGCTGGCGGCGCTTGTGAGCTGCCTGGTTTCTGCCGATCTGTGCGTGACGCTCTCGGACATCGATGGCCTCTATACCGCCAATCCGCACGAGGACCCCACGGCCGAGTTCGTCCCGGTCGTGCATAAGATCGATGCCAAGATTATCGCCTCGGCGGGCGATTCTTCGACCTCGGTGGGCACGGGCGGCATGATCACCAAGATTCGCGCGAGCCGCATTCTCATGACCGCGGGCATTCAGAGCGTGATTTGCTCGGGCGAGGAGCCCGATGCACTCGTGCGCCTCGCCCGCGGCGAGAGCGTGGGAACCCTGTTCGATCCGCCGGCGGAGCGTCTGGACATTGCGCCGCGCAAACTGTGGATCGCGCTGGGTGACAAGGCGCATGGCTCGGTAACGGTCGATGACGGCGCCGCGAAGGCGCTGGTCAGCCGTGGCTCTTCCTTGCTTGCGGTGGGTATTCGCGAGGTCGATGGCCAGTTTGCCGAGGGCGATGTGCTCGATGTGTGCGATCCGAGCGGTATGGTCGTCGCCCGCGGTATCGCCGAGGCCGATTCGGACGTGCTGGAACTTGCCGCCGGCCGCCGCCAGGACCAGATCGCCAGCAACCGCCTGCTCGCTAACCTGGCCGAGAAGCCGGCGATACACAGGGATAACTTGATCGTATTTGCATAAAGAAAGACAGCGCTGCGGATCGTTTCCCGCAGCGCTGTCTTTCTCGTGCCGGCACTTGGGGACGTTCCTTTTGTGCCGGCAGGTGGGGACACCCCTTTGCTAGAAGATCCGGCGCAGGTCTCCGCGGTTGAGTGCTTCGTCGAAGAGGTGCTTGAACACCACGCTGCCGTGCAAGCCGTCGTGCTCGAACTCGTTGGTCACCCAGGCATGCGAGTTGCCCACGCGGCTGAGCGTATCAAGCTGCAGGCCCGAATCCACGTACATGTCGTCGAAATACACCGCGGCCTGCAGGGGCACCTCGTTGCACGCCAGTCGCTGCGGGTCGTAGATCTTGTCCCAGCTGGTGTCTTCCATCAGCAGGTCCATGGCGGGCTTGAAGGGCTTGAGCTCGGGCATCTGCTCGAACATCCACGGGAACATGGCCTCGCCGGTAAACATGAGCGGGCGCGCGAGGGTGTCGAACTCGGCGCGGTGTGCCTTCTCCTCTGCTGCGGCCCAGCGAATGGGCATGGTGTCGCCGTCGGCGTAGATGAACTCCTGCAGTGTCCAGTACAGCGGGTTTGTACGCGTGTTGGTGCGCTCGAAGGCGCGCATCAAAAAGCTGTCAGATACCGAGGCGCCGCAGGTCAGCGTGCCATCGCCGTCAACAAAAGCGTGATCGATAATCCAATGCATGCGCTCAAAGCTCGGCTTCATGCCAAAGTCGCTGCCCATGAGCTGTAGGCGCTCGACCGTCATCGGCGAGCCGTCGGGCAGCACGGGCTTCTGTGCCTCGAGCGCATCGGCCAGGGCTGCCACGCGCTCGACGTCGGCGGGGTAGCGGTCGTAATACTGCTGCGTCTTGGCGGCCATGCGCGGGAAGGTGTGCGCGTAGACCTCGCTGGCGCTCGCCGGCACGTGCGGAATGCCGCCGCAGGTAAAGCTTGCCGCCACGCCCTCGGGGAAGAGCGACAGATAGCTCAACGTCAAAAAGCCGCCGTAGCTCTGCCCCAGTGTGACCCACGGCTTGCCGCCAAAGCCCACCAGGCGCAGGTACTCAAAATCGCGCACGATGGAGCTGGCAAGATGGCGCTTGAGGAAATCCGCCTGCGAGCGTGCTGTATCGGCGCCGGCGGCCGTTGCGCGATCACCCAGTGCCTTGATCGTGCGTCCGTCCACGCAGCTACTGCGTCCGGTGCCGCGCTGGTCGGGAAGGACCACGCGGAAGTGCTTGACGGCCTCCTCGATCCAGCCGTCGCTTGTGGGCGTCAGCGGACGCGGGCTCTCGCCGCCGGGGCCGCCCTGCAAAAACAGGAGCAGTGGCAGATCGTCGTTGATGTGGTCGGGTGCGCAAACCACGCGGTAGAAGAGCTTGATGCTCTCGGGCGCGCCGGCGATGGGTGCCGGCATAGCGCCGCGGCGCATGGTGCTGCCGACGGCCAGGAGCATCGGCTCCAGGCCGCGCCAGTCAAGGGGGACGTCGATGCTGTGGTCCTCGACGTAAAGGCCGGGGACGTGGTACGAAGTGATGAGGGCCATGTGAGTCTTCCGTTCGTTGCGGTGTTTCGGGTTGACCAATTCTACCGCCGCGGGCGAGGCCATGCGCAAATCGGCTACCATGGTTGCAAACTTCTAGGAGAAAGGGCCGCCCATGTCGGTCGATATAGCCACGTATGTTCACGATCTTGCCGTTGCCGCCAAGGCAGCGTCGGCCTCGCTTGCCACGGCGAGCGATGAGCAGCGCCAAGAGGCCGTGCGCGCCATGGCCGCAGCACTGCGCAACGGTGTCGACTCCATCGTTGCCGCTAACGAGCTCGATATGTCCGCCGCGCGCGATGCGGGCACCTCGGCCGGACTGCTCGATCGCCTGCTGCTGACGCCCGAGCGCGTCGAGGGCATGGCCGCCGGTTTGGAGAAGCTCGCCGAGCTGCCCGATCCCGTCGGTCGTGTACTCGATCACCGCGTGCTTTCAAGCGGCGTGGACCTGACCCGTGTGAGTGTTCCGCTGGGCCTGGTCGCTATGGTCTACGAGGCACGCCCCAACGTGACGGCCGACGCCGCAGGCATCTGCATCCGTACCGGCAACGCCTGCATTCTGCGCGGCGGCTCGCTGGCCTATCACTCGTGTGCCATGATCGCCGAGCTGCTGGCCGATGCGCTCGAGACCAAGGGTTTCCCGCGCGAGGCCGTGTCGATGATCGAGTCCACCGACCGCGAGGCCACTGGCGAGCTCATGAAGCTCCGCGGTATTGTCGACGTACTCATTCCGCGCGGCGGCGCAGGCCTGATCCAGCGCTGCGTGCGCGAGTCGCTTGTGCCGGTGATCGAGACGGGCACGGGCAACTGCCACATCTACGTGCATGAATCCGCCGACTTTGATAAGGCGCTCAACATTATCGTTAATGCCAAGACCCAGCGCGTAGGCGTGTGCAATGCCGCCGAGTCGCTGCTGGTCGACCGTGCTGTGGCCGATGCGTTTTTGCCTGCGGTCGTGGCCGTACTGCATGACCACGGCGTGTTCATTCACGGCGACGAGGCAACCTGCGCCGCATGCGCCGATGCCGGGCTTGCCGAGGGTGATGACTACGTCGCCGCGACTGAGGAGGACTGGGGTCGCGAGTACCTGGCTCTCGAGATGAGCGTGAAGGTCGTGGCAAACGAGGACGAGGCCATCGCACACATCAACCGCTACGGCACGATGCACTCCGAGGCCATCGTTGCCGAGGACACGGATGCTTGCGAGCGCTTCCTGGATGCGGTCGATGCCTCGGCCGTGTACGCCAACGCCAGCACGCGCTTCACTGACGGCGGCGAGTTTGGCCTGGGCGCCGAGATCGGCATCTCGACCCAAAAGCTCCACGCCCGTGGCCCCTTTGCCGCCGAGGCTCTCACTACCTACAAATACAAGCTCCGAGGCACCGGCCAGGTCCGCCCCTAACGACCGCGCAAGAAAAACCGCCACAAAGGTGCCTGTCCCCTTTGTGGCGGTTTTAGCTGGCGCGGGCGGTTAGGCCTGGAAGGTATCGCGATCGGGCGCGAAGGACTGCATGGCCGCGATGGTGCGGTCAAAGAGCTCGGGGAGCTCCCAGCCCAACATCTCGGCGCCCTGCGAAATCACGTCGCGCGAGCAGCCGGCGGCAAAGCGCTTGTCCTTGAACTTCTTCTTGAGCGACTTGGTCGTAAAGTCCATAACGCTCTTGCTCGGGCGCATGATGACTGCAGCGCCGATCAGGCCGGTGAGCTCATCGCAGGCAAACAGGATCTTTTCCATCTGCAGCTCGGGCTTGGGCAGCGAGGTGTTGAAGTCGGACGTGTGCGTCTGGATGGCGTGAATGAGCTCGGGAGACGCACCTTCGCCCTCAAGAATCTCGGCAGCATAGATGGTGTGGTTCATGGGGTCGTCCTCATGCTCCTCCCAATCTAGGTCGTGCAGCAGACCGACGATGCCCCAAAACTCCTCGTTCTCGGGGTCGAACTCGCGCGCAAAGTAGCGCATAGTGCCCTCGACCGTCTCGCCATGGGTGATGTGGAACGGGTCCTTGTTGTGCTCGTTGAGCAGTTCGAACGCGCGGTCGCGGGTGATTCCGGCGGTAAGCGGCTCTGCCATAGGAGACTCCTTGTGCTCGTGGGTATCGATAAGAATGAATACTACTAGAACAAGAAAACCACCACAAAGGTGCCTGTCCCCTTTGTGGTGGTTTTTGGCGCGGATGGGTTAGTTGAGGGCGGCTTGGGCTAGGCGGGCTTCAGCGTTCTCCTCGGTGACGCCCAAGGCCACAGCGAACTCCTCGATGGAGCGGCGCTTGGCTTCCTTGAGTACGCGCATGTAGTAGGAGCTGGGTTTTTTATCAGCTTCCTCGGCTTGGCGAATGCGGTGCATCATGGTCTTTGCCACACGGACCGTCTCGGGCGCACCCAGCTTGAGCTGCTGCTTAAAGTGCGTCTCCTCAAGTGAGCTGTTGCGCTCGGTAAAGGTGTCGCACTCCAGCTCGTCGTAGTGGCTCAGCAGGTGCTCGGCATCTTGCTGCGAGATAGCGGCGTGCAAACGGGCGGCCTGCGCCACGGGGTACATGAGGATTGTCTGCGCATGTCCCTGCTTGGTCTCGAGCAGCAGCATGGGCTGCGGTGTGTCGTCCCTAAAACCGACGACGGTGCAGACTCCCTGACCCGGATGAATGACGTGTTGACCGATTGAGAACATGCTACCTCCAACTTATACGTATTTACGTATGTCTAGAATAACACGCTGACGTGCGCAAATCCTCACATTATGCAGGAAAAGCACACAACTCCGATAGGTAAGAGTATTCGATAACAGACGCAGCTCATTCACACCTTTATGCATTTTCAACGCTTGCATAATCTGCAGGCAGACCGGCATCTTTGAGTGACTCCATACAAGCTGTAGTCAATTTTGTGCATATGCAATATCGATTGGCTTTACCCTGCGACAGTAGCTACTGCTTGTGATAGAGTGCTACAAACTCTGGCTTTTGCCCTACGAGTGACCAAGAGCTCGGGGGCTTTAACACAAGGAGGATCTATGCCCGAGAAGATTGAAGAGCTGGTACGCGCTGCGCTTGCTGCGGCCCAGGAGGCCGGCGACCTTTCCGCATTTGAACTTGACGATTGCGCCATCGAGCGACCGGCTGACACTTCTCATGGCGAGTGGACCTCTACCATGGCCCTGAAGTCCGCCAAGCTGGCCCATTGCGCCCCGCGCAAGATCGCCGAGGCCATCGTTGCCCATATGCCCGAGGACCCCGCGATTGAGAAGGTCGAGATCGCAGGCCCCGGCTTTATCAACTTCTACCTCTCCGTTGCCGTCAAGAATGCCATCTTTGGCGAGGCCCGCGAGAAGGGCATGGACTTCGCTAAGTCCAACGTCGGTGGTGGCCTGAAGACCCAGGTCGAGTTCGTTTCCGCTAACCCTGTCGGCCCCATGCACATCGGCCACGGCCGCTGGGCCGCTTTGGGCGACTCGCTCTGCCGCGTCATGGACCACGCCGGTTACGACATCCAGCGTGAGTTCTACATCAACGACCACGGCTCTCAGATGAACACCTTCGGCAACTCCATCAGCACGCGCTATATGCAGCTTGCCGACATCATCGCCAAGCAGGGCGTGGATATCGACGAGGCTCACAAGCTGCTGATCGCCGACCGCGACGCCTTTGTTGCCGACGAGAACGACGAGCACCCCGAGACCCATCCGTATCAGGACAACTTCGCCGAGACCCTGGGCAAGGATTCCTACGGCGGCGACTACATCATCGACGAGGCTGCCGAGTTCTGGCGCACCGACGGCGACAAGTGGGTCGAGGCCGATCCGCAGGAGCGCATGGAGAGCTTCCGTGAGCGCGGCTACGTGAAGATGGTCGACAACATGCGCGACCTCTGCCATGCCGTCAACTGCGACTTCGATCGTTGGTACTCCGAGCGTTCGCTGTACGTGAAGGACACCGAGGGCGAGACCGCCGGCACCTCTGCCGTCGACCGCGCTTTTGAGAAGCTCGACAAGATGGGCTACCTCTACACCAAGGACGGCGCCCTGTGGTTCCGCTCCACCGACCTGGGCGATGACAAGGACCGCGTCCTGATCAAGTCCGACGGCGAGTACACCTACTTTGCATCCGACGTTGCCTATCACTGGGATAAGTTCCAGCGCGTCGACCACGTCATCGACATCTGGGGTGCCGACCACCACGGCTACATCGAGCGCGTCCGCTGCGTCTGCGACGCTCTTGGCTATCCCGGCAAGTTTGAGGTTCTGCTGGGCCAGCTCGTCAACCTGCTGCGCAACGGCAAGCCCGTCCGTATGTCCAAGCGTAAGGGCACCATGGTGACCCTGCAGGAGCTCGTCGACGAGGTCGGCTCCGACGCCGCTCGTTACACGCTCATCTCCAAGAGCTCCAACCAGATGGTCGACTTCGATATCGAGGCCGTCAAGAAGCGCGACAACTCCAACCCGGTCTATTACGTGCAGTACGCTCACGCCCGCGTGTGCTCCATCCTGCGTCGTGCCGCTGACGTTACGCCCGAGCAGGCTGACGAGATGGGCATGAAGGCCGTCGCCGCCAAGGCCATCGGTGAGAACGTCGATTACTCGCTGCTGACCGACCCGACCGAGCTCGCCCTTTCGCGCAAGCTCAACGAGCTCACCGACCTCATCGCCAGCTGCGCTCGCGACCGCGCCCCGTTCCGTCTGACGCACTTTGCTGAGGAGCTCGCCGGCGACTTCCACAGCTTCTACGCTGCCTGCCAGGTTCTGCCGAGCGAGGGCCGTCCCGTCGACCCCGAGCTTTCGCGCGCCCGTCTGGCCGCTTGCGACGCCGTCCGCGTGACGCTCGCCCTGGTGCTCACCCTCGTTGGCGTTTCTGCGCCCGAGCAGATGTAATCTGCGAGTCATTTGACCGTGTAGGTTCGGCTTTGCTGAGCCCTATAAGCCCGATCTCCATGCGGAGGTCGGGCTTTTTTCGTTTGGCGGGGCTTTTGGGCGTGTTGGAAAATGCTACAAAAAAGCAACTATACCGCTTTACGGGGCTGAATCGCTGCCTAGCGACCATGGCGAAAGCAGTGAAAATAAAACTGCAGGTAGACGGTTTATTGTTTCTTGAAAATGCAGGGTATGGTTGGCTTGCATCATTCGGGCCCCGTAATCTGGCATAGTTTTGAAAATTGTCCCTTGGGACGGAGGAAAACGGATCATTTTTGTCTCGAGGAGGGGTGGCGGGATACCGTCCGCCACGAATTGGGCTCATCTCCTACGTTTGGACGCATATCCCGAACCATGCCGAAAAGTACGATATTAAAACCGCAGGTAGCAGACTCGTTGTTTTTGAAAAAACAAGGGTATGGTCAGGGGTCCGGGGGCAAGCGTAGTAGATAGGCGCGTTTCGTGACACGGCGAATCCCGACGCCACGGATTTGCTCCTTAGTCGCTCCATTTCAAGGCGCCTTAGGGGAAGAATGTCCCTTTTGACTAGTCGTTTAAGAACGTCCCCAATGACTAAGTTGCAGGTGGCGGCGGTTGTGTTACACTAACGCTGCGTATATGACGCAAATATCTCGATACAGATCAATGATGTCCGTCGGTATTTGACGGAGCTAGACTGTTTAGCCGCCCTGAAGGTTTATGCAGGGAGCATGTGATCACAGGGCTTGAAAAGAAAGTTGAGCAAACACTGTGTCTGATCAACAGCAAGAAAACGAAATAACGACGACGCAGACCGCTCCCGCTGCACCGGTTGCGTCGGACCAGGTCGCGGCGCCCGCGCAAGCCTCGGCTCCTGAGACGCCTAAGGCTGCTTCGACGCCTACGCCTGCAGCGGCTGAGAAGGCCGTGCCTGCAACTGGTGAGGAGGCTGCTCCGGCAAAGCCCAAGCGTACGCGCCGCACGACCAAGCCTGCTGCTGACGGCGAGGAGGTCACCAAGCCCAAGCGCCGTACCACGCGCACGACGCGCGCCAAGCGCACCGTTGCAGCTGACTCCTCGGCGCCGATTTCCGATGAGGTCGCGCAGGCACGTGCGTTGGCGCAGATTAGCGAGGCTCAGGTGGTGCGCGCCCGCCGTCGTGCTGCCGAGCGCGAGGCCGCGGCTCTGACCGAGCTTGCAGCCCCGTCTGTGCCCGAGACCCCTGCCGCCGACCAACCGACCGAGAAGCCGGCACCGCGCACACGCCGTCGCACGGCTGCTAAGGCCGAGCAGGTTGCTGAACAGGTAACCCCCGAGCTCACTGAGGCTTCGGTCCGTTCCGCGGCAGGGGAGGGCGCATCGCCAACTGAGCCCGCTGCGCCTGTCGAGGCCAGCGAAGTTCCCGTTGTCGATCCGGCTTTGCGCCCGCACCGTCGCGGTCGCAAGCCCAAGGCCTTCGTCGAGGCAGAGAAGGCCGCAGCCGCAGCCGCCGCCGCTCGGGATGCTGCGGCGACCGCCGAGTCTGCAACCGCTGCCGATGCACCCGTCCAGGATGCTACGACTTCCGAGGCCGCTCCCGCCGATGTCGAGCCCGCCGACGTCCGTCCTGGTCGCAGCCATCGTACTGCTGCTAAGCGCACGTCCAAGGCCAAGGCTGCCAAGAAGGGTGCGTCCGAGGATTCCGCCGAGACAACCGCCGATGCATCGACTGATGCCGCCGAGCCCCAAGACGTCGAACGGCCTGCGTCCGAGAAGCCCAAGCGCGGTCGTAAGAAGTCCGCTAAGGCCAAGGCCGCCGAACAGCAGGCTGATGCCGGGCTGCAGGGCGATTCCAAGGCCGAGGTCAGCGATGATACTGCGGCTAACGCCGATGCCGCCGCAAACGATGGCGCCGCGCCTGCCGAGGGCGAAGACGGCACTCGTCCCAACCGTCGCCAGCACAAGCGCAACGAGGAGCGCAACGAGCGCAAGGACGAGCGCAACAACGACCGCCGCAACCGCCAGCGCGATCGCAAACAGCGCAACAAGGAGCGCAACGCCGCCCCCACCGAGCCCACGCTTTCGCGTGAGGAGCTCGCTGCCATGAAGGTCGCCGAACTGCGCGAGAAGGCCAAGGAGTTCGAGATCGAGACGACCGGCAAGAAGAAAGCCGAGCTCGTCGAGGAGATCTACGTCACCGCCGCGAAGGCAGAGGGCTTCCGCGACATCAAGGGCATTCTGCAGATTCGCCCGGACAGCTCCGGCATCATCCACGCCCATGGCTACATGAAGTCCAACGACGACGCCTTCGTGCCCGCCTACCTCATCCGCTCCGCGCGCCTGCGCACGGGCGACGTCATCGAGGGCTCGCTGCGTCCTTCGCGCGGCGGCGACAAGCGCGCCGGCCTCGCCAAAATCACGACCGTCAACGGTCTGGACCCCGAGCAGATTCGCAACCGTCCCAAGTTCGGCGACCTCACCCCGGTCTATCCCAATGAGCCGCTGCGCATGGAGCACGGCAAGGACTCCATTACCGGTCGCGCAATCGACATCGTGTCGCCGATCGGCAAGGGTCAGCGTGGCCTGATCGTGTCCCCGCCCAAGGCCGGCAAGACCACGATCCTCAAGAAGATCTGCCAGTCTATCTCGATTAACAACCCCGAGGTGCACCTCATCTGCCTGCTCGTCGACGAGCGCCCCGAAGAGGTCACCGATATGCAGCGTTCCATCAAGGGCGAGGTTGTGGCGTCGACCTTCGATATGCCCGCCGATAACCACACTCGCGTGGCAGAGCTTGTCATCGAGCGCGCCAAGCGCATCGTGGAGCTGGGCGGCGATGTTGTGGTGGTGCTCGACTCCATCACGCGTCTTGCCCGCGCCTACAACTTGGCGGCGCCCGCCTCAGGCCGCATCCTTTCGGGCGGCGTCGATTCGGCGGCACTGTATCCTCCCAAGCGCTTCCTGGGTGCAGCCCGTAATATCGAGAACGGTGGCTCGCTCACCATCCTGGCCTCTGCCCTCATCGACACTGGTTCCAAGATGGACGAGGTCATCTTTGAGGAGTTCAAGGGCACCGGCAACATGGAGCTTAAGCTCGACCGCGACCTGGCCGACCGCCGCATCTTCCCGGCTATCGACCCCGTTGCCTCCGGTACGCGTAACGAGGACCTGTTGGTTGACGAGCAGATGCGTCCGTTTGTCTTTGGTCTGCGTCGCATTCTTGCCGGCATGAACAACACCGAGCGCGCAGCCGCATCGTTTATCAAGGGTCTTAAGGGCACCAACACCAACCAGGAGTTCCTGGTGCGTTCGGCCAAAAAGCACAGCGACTACGAGCAGACGTTCTAGGTTGTCATCCAAACGCAGCGATAGTCATCAATGCGATAAAGGGTCGGGGCTTGCGCCTCGGCCCTTTTCCATATCGCCGCTCCGCACTTATTTTTGACCATAAGACTGGCAAGCAGCAGGTTTCCCGTTTCAATCCGACATCGTCGCTTGCAATCGACAGGGCGGTTTCGCATAATAGCTTTTAAGCTTCGCGACGGAAAACGCAGATGAAACGAACCATATACCGTT
>CABUUG010000038.1 GCA_902494605.1 uncultured Collinsella sp. | reverse complement strand
GACCGTGTAGACGGGGTCGCCCATGACCAGGTGGCCGAGGGTGGACTTGCCGGCGCCGTTGGGTCCCATCAGCACGTGGGTCTCGCCGGCGGCGACGTTAAGGTTGACGTTGTGGAGGATGGTCTTCTCGTACACGGAGGCGGTCAGACCTTCGATGGAAAGCAGCGGATTTGCGCTCATGCTGTCCCTCTCTGTATATGGTGTACTCATAGGTGTACTAAACCCTAGGAATCTTCTCGGAATAAAGTTACTATGGGTTCGGCGTTAGTCAAGGGAAAACCCGACTAATCCACTCGACTTTTTAGATGTGGGACATAATAATCAGGCTTGTTTGCCCCGCGTGCATAAGATTTGGGACAAACAAGCCTGGTATTTTGTCTCGGCAACGATGAGAGGGTAGGTATGCTCATTTCTTCTAAGGGCCGCTATGCCCTCCGTCTGATGATCTATATCGCAGCGCTTGGTGACGCCGAGGGCAAGATTGCCCTTCGCGAGGTCGCTGACCGCGAGCATATTTCACAAAAGTATTTGGAGCAGCTGGTTCGTCCGCTCATGAAGGCGGGCCTGCTTAGGAGCGTGCGCGGTAAGGGCGGCGGCTACATGATGGCGAAGGACCCGGCCGAGGTGCGCGCCGGCGACATCCTGCGTGCCGTCGAGGGCAGCACGGCTCCGGTGGCGTGCGATGGTATCGACAACAGCTGCACCCGCAGCGATCTGTGCTCGACCGTCAAGTTCTGGCGCGGTCTGGACGACGTGATCGAAAAGTACGTCGACGGCGTGACGTTGGCCGACTTGGCCGCCGTTCCCGAGATCAACTTTGACATTAAGCTGTAGGTTGAGCGCAATTCCTTAAGATTTCGCGGAGGGTTGTTGCCGTTTACCGAGGGGTTGTTGTGCAACAACGGGCGAGCTGCAATACTTATTTTTATCTTTGCAAACTGAACTTTAACTACACCAATGCAGGGAGGATCTTATGCAGCCCAAGCATTCTGCTATTGTCGCGGGCCTGACGTTGGCGCTTTCGTTTGGCGCCGTTTCCGCGCCGGCACCTGTCGCTGCCGAGGAGCCCACGCCGGGCGTTGCCTCGGATGCCACCGATATCGATAAGGGTCTCTACACCCAGCAGTCCTTCTCGGGCGTGCTGAGGTCGGTCCAGGGCGTTTCGTTTGTCAACGTGACTCCCGAGATGAAGTACTTTACCAAGTACGAGAGCCATGGTAACTACAACCAGGGATTTTCGTATGGTGACGGCTATAACGCACTGGGTTACTATCAGTTTGATCGCCGCTGGTCGCTCATTCCGTTTATGAAGCAGGTTTACAACTACGATTCTGCCAAGTACAGCATGCTCAAGGATGCGATTGATCGCGGCAGCGAGATTTCCAACACGAGCAATGCCATGTATGAGAACGGCCAGCTCACCGAGTTGGGCCGTATTGCGCAGGAGGCCTTTCAGGGTGCTTACAACACCGATCCTGTTGAGTTCTCAGCACTTCAAGATGCCTATGCGTACAACTCGTACTATGCGGTGACCGAGGCGTGGCTCAAGAGCGGCCTGGGTATTGACATTTCGGGCCGCGCCGACTGCGTCAAGGGCATGGTGTGGAGCATTACCAACATGTGCGGCACCGGTGGCTGCAGGGACTTCTTCCGCTGGGCGAATCTTTCTAATGATATGACTGACCGTGAGTTTGTGACGGCGCTCTCCAATAGCGTGGTCAACAATGTCGCCACCAAGTATTCGAGCCAGCCCCAGTATCATGAGGGCTGGAAGAACCGTTATAAGAATGAGCTGAAGGACTGCTTGGCTTATATCGCCGAGGACGAGGCCGCTGCCGCTGCGACGCCCGTGCAGCCCGAGCCTACACCGGCGCCCTCGCCGACACCTGATTCGAATGACGACTCGAGTGACGATGCCAACGATGACAGGATGGATGCGCCCTCGACCGATGCTGACGGTAATGGCTCTGCTGGTGGCACTACCAACGACGGCTCTACCTCGAACGGCTCTGCTGCGGGCGATTCGTCTTCAAGCTCTGCCGGCAATACGGACAGCGACGCTTCTGGTTCGACCGACGCTGACACCTCTAACTCATCCACCGGCTCGAGCGATTCGTCCGTTGACACCGGCTCTAACAACGGCTCTGGCTCTGACGCAACCCCTGATTCCGATGCTTCCAAGGACGACTCGAATAAGGCGCCGGACGCTCCCGTTGCTTCGCCGGACAAGAAGCCTTCTTTCTCCGAGCAGCTTGGTTCTACGCTGGGTTCTTCGCTGATGGCTGGCGTCAATAACGGCTCGGCCCAGAACAAGGACAACTCTGATCAGGCTTCCACGGAAAAGACCGAAGCCGCAAAGGGCGACTCCAAGGATAAGGCTTCCGAGAAGGTTGAATCCGATAAGGGTTCTAGCTCTGATGAGAAGGACGACAAGTCCGCTCAGAAGAAGGACGAGGACAAGAAGTCTGAATCTGAGGAGAAGGACAAGAACAAGGACAAGACCGAGGACGGAAAGCAGCAGGGCGAGGACAGCAGTAAGGGCAACACCGACAACCAGAACCAAGAGCAAAATGACTCCAAGACGGTGACCACTACAACCACCACTACAACGACTAAGACTTCGGGCGGTAACATGCCCAAGACGGGCGACCTTATCGTTATGGCGAGCCTTGCCAGCGCGAGCTTGGCCACGCTGGGCGCTACGTCTATCGTAAGTGGTAAGCATAAGCTCGATCAGCAGAAGAAGGCTTCTGGGGAGGACGACTCGGGGGAGTAGGCTCTCAGTTGCCAGATAACTAAATAGTCGGGACGGGGTCCGGTGCGAATGTATCGGGCCCCGTTTTGTTGTGCAACGATTAATTGTGCCCCCTCACACCTCTTGTTACTACCGTTGCCCGATATGTTTGCGCGGCGACATCGGTACATGCGATGCGGTCATTACAATTGGCATCGTGCTGCGATTTAGGGGGAACGTTTTGGTGTCTGAACAGGCAAATGTTGATTGTGCTGCTGGCTTTGGCGTGCGTTTGATCGGCTGTGCCGACGATGCGGCTTTGCCCATTGGCATGCACGACTATGCGGAGGCTCTTGGTTGCTGCACGCTGGTCGACAAGACCATGTTTATTGCCGATGTGTTGGACTGCGACGCGTCCGTTGTGGTGTGCTGTCGACCCGAGGGTTTTGGCAAAAGCATGAACTTGTCGACGCTCAGGGCTTTTCTGGAGCGTCCAGCGGTTGGTCGCGCTGATCAGCGTTTGTTTGCCAATGCTCAGATTTGGGATGCAGACGGTGGGCGCTATCGGGATGAATATGCTTGCTATCCGGTGATATCGCTGGACTTTTCTGGCGCTGCGAGGCGTGGTGCCGCTATTGCCGACGTCGTGCGCGATGCCCTTTCGGGCGAGTGCGCTCGCTTGTTGGCGCTCTTGGAGGCTCCTGATTTAGCTCGAGATAAGGTGCGTCACATCGAACGTGTTGCGCGTGGCGTGGCGAGCGCGGACGAGGTTGACTCGGTGCTCGGTGTGCTCATTGAGCTGCTGGAGATGGCCTGCGATGAGCAGGTTGTATTGCTCGTTGATGGGTACGATGCGGCGTGGTCTCGCCGTGCGAGCGCGAGGGACGCTTCCGACGCCGATCCGGCAGGGCTATTCGATCGCGTGCTGTTCGACGCCATTGCCACTGCGCGCGATTCGTTGCGGCTGACGTGTCTGATGGGGGAGTGTCCCGGTCCTGCCGAAGCGGCGCTTTCTTCGCGCAGTTGTTCGTATTGTCTGTCGACGCCGCTTTCGACGTGGTGTGACCGTTGGTTCGGCTTTTCTGATGCCGAGGTCCAGGCTCTGTTGAATCATGCTGGGCGCGAGGAATACCTTGATGATGCGCGTGAATGGCTCGAGGGATATCGGTTTGGTAGGGCCTATTGCTCGAGTCCAGCGCGTGTGATCGGTTTTCTGGACCGAGGTTGCACGGCGCCTGTGCGCGCCGATCTGTATGGGTATGCGGATTGCCTGAGTAGGGTAGTTGCCGGGTGGAATCTCGACCGCCTTTCGGTCTTGTTTGATTTGCTCGAGGCCCATGGGTGTGCTGAGGTCCCGCTTTGTTTGGGCACTGCAGAGCTAGATGTCTCGCCTGACGATGGCATGTGGACAGCGCTGTATCTGTCCGGTTTTCTCACGACGGATATGACTGAGGAGCCAGAGCATGGCGATCGGCTCCGTGCTTTGCGATTGCCCAATAACGAGCTTCGCCAGGCCTTGCGTCTAGTGATTGTTGAGTGGTTTGAGTGCGCTGCCGAAGACATTCGAGACGTCGATGCGTTTCGCGACGGGCTGTGCCGTGGGAACGAGGATACCGTGAGGCGGGCGCTAAGTCGCATCCTGGGGGATGCGGGAATCGGTGAGACCGACCCAGATACGCCGCTGCCATATCATCTGCTCTTGCAGGGGCTCTGCTTTGGCTTGCCGGGCTATGCCAATCCTGCCTCGAGGCGAAAGTGTGGCGCGAGTCGCTGGGACATCCAGGTTTTCCCTACGGGCACTGTGCTCGACGTAGCAGACACGATTGGCATGCTGGACGAGCGCCCGCTTATAACGATCAATATGATGTATGACCCCGATGTGGATGCGCTGGGGTTGGAATTGCTGGCCGTGCAGTCGCTACTCGACATAGAGCGCGACGGCATCGACGATATCCGTGTGCCGCGCCCCGGCGTGGGTCGCATGCGCTGGGGGTTCGGTTTTGATGGGCGGCGTGCGTCCGTGGTGTGCCAACGTCTGTAGCGGCGGGCGAAAGCCCTTTACTGTTCCGCGTCCTTCATGGGCGGCATGGGCTTCCAGTTGGGATCCTTGATGATCTTGCGGGCGTCTTTCATGCCACGGCGCAGCGCCGGAATACCGGTCTTAAAGCACTTGTCAACGGCGGCCAGGCGAATGAACTCCTTGCAGAAGGTCGCGGCGTTGCCCAGACGGAACAGCATGGGGTGATAGTCGCCATAGATCTGCATGTAGCGGGCCAGATAACCGCGGTTGCGCATGATGTAGTAGCGGTTGGTGTCGCTCGTGGAGTTGAGCTGGCGCTTGCCGGCGATATCCCAGTTGGAGACGGCGCGGGCGCGCTTGAGCACCACGTCGGCGACCACGGCGGCGGGGAAGTGCTGGCTGGCTACGTAGCCGTAGCAGGCATCGTCGCCGTAGATAAAGAAGCGCGCGTCGGGCAGGCCAATCTTGTCGACCACGCGGCGCGAGAACATGCCGCCCTCAAAGCACAGCTGGTTCATGGCGCGATAACCCTCTGGACCCAAGTCCCACTTGGCGACTGGGTTGGGAATGCCGAGCGAAAGGATGAGTTGGTATTGCCAAAAGAAGGCGCCGCCGTCAAAGTCTAGGCGCGAACCCTGGATGACATCGTAGCGGTCGGTCCACTTGGCAAGACGCTCGATGCCTTCGGGGATGACGAGCACGTCGTCGTCCATCACCCAGAACCACTGGGCGCCCAGGTCGTAGGCGCATTTAGTGCCGGCGGAGAAGCCGCCCGCACCGCCGCCGTTTTTGAGCTGCGGGGCGTAGATGACACGGTCGGTGCCGCCCTGCGCGTCAGGCTGCTCGGTGTCGATGCCCCACAGGTTGGCCAGGCGCTCGTTGAATGCGGTGCACATGGCCTCGGTCTCGCGCGAATTCTCGTTATCGACAATCACGATGCGCCAGGGCGTTGCCGTGAGCTCGGTCATGGAGTCGAACAAATTTGCCAGGAGTTCCTGGCGCTTGTACGTAACGACGACGATGGCGAGCTTATCGATGGGGGCGGGAAGGGTTGAAGGCATGGGGCAATATATCCTTTCACGCGCGGCGGGCGAGTGCTGCGCGGAAGCTATCGAATACGTCCTTGGGACGGTCCTATTGTAAAGGCTCGGCGCACCTTGGCGGCAAGCTTTGAATAAAACGCAGGAACCTGCCATGGGCCCGCCGCATGACGTGGGGCTGCTTTGCCCGCAAGAGGCTCCATAGATTATATAAACGCCCGCTGGCGCGCTGGCCCTTTGATACCATGAAACGACAGGTATTTCCTAAGGAGCACATTTGTCTACTAACGCCTCTGGCAGCCCTGTTCTGTCGCTGCTTATTCCCATTTACAATGTTCAGCGCTACCTGCGCGAGTGTCTCGATTCCGCCCTGGCGCAGACGCTCAAGGATATTGAGATCATCTGCATTAACGACGGGTCGACCGACAACTCGCCGGCGATTATTCACGAGTATATGGAGCGCGATGGGCGCGTCAAGATGATCGACAAGGCCAACAGCGGCTACGGCGACTCGATGAACCACGGTCTGGAGATGGCGCGTGGCAAGTACGTTGGCATCTTGGAGTCCGATGACTTTATGGCGCCCGACGCACTCGAAAAGCTTGTCTCGGCCGCCGATAGCAATAATGCCGACTTTGCGAAGGCGAACTTTGATTTCTACTGGTCTAAGCCCGAGGAGCGCCGTTCGCTGCACGAGATGTTTAAAGCCAAGGACTGTTGCAAGCCGGTGCACCCGAGCGATACGACGCAGTTCTTTAAGCAAAAGCCGTCGATTTGGTCGGCCGTGTACCGTCGCGATTTTCTTGAGCGCAACGGCATTAAGTTCCTGCCGACTCCGGGGGCATCCTTTCAGGACACGTCATTCGCCTTTAAGGTGATCGCGTGCGCCGATAAGGCTGTTTACCTGCATGATGCCGTGTTGTCGTATCGCCAAGACAACGAGAATTCCTCGGTCAATTCTTCGGCTAAGGTCTTTTGCGTCAATACCGAGTATGCCGAGATTGAGCGTTGGATTCGAGAGGATTATGCCCGCGACCACGCAAGTGATGACGCCGCGCGCATGCTCAAGTTCAATCAGCTCATTAAGTACGATTCGTACATGTGGAACTACGTGCGCCTGGCGCCTAAGTTCTATAAGGAGTTCCTGGTTCAGATGGCCAAGGAATTTCAGGCGGCCTTGGACGCGGGGGAGTTTTCGCTTGACGACCTCAAGCCGTGGAAGCGCGCGAACCTCGCTGCCATCCTCAAAGATCCTGAGGGCTGGGTTGACGAACATCCGAGTTTTGCGACGGATGGTGCATTGGGGCGTGCTAAGTATTACGCCTCGGTTGGAGGCCCGGGCGTGGTCGCCGCCTTCCTCATCGAATCGCTGAGGGGGTAGGTCGGCATGGGAGAGGCCTCGTGTCCTAAAGCAACGATTGTCGTCCCCGTTTACAACTCTGCGCGCTCCATTCAGCGATGCGTCGATTCGCTGTTGGCTCAGTCCGAGCGCTCGATTCAGGTTGTCTGCGTTAACGACGGTTCGACTGATGATTCGTTGAACGCGTTGCGTCAGATCGCGCAGGCCGACGATCGCGTACTGGTGATTGACCAGGAAAACGCGGGCGTCTCGTGTGCTCGAAATGCGGGTATCGATGCCGCCGAGGGCGAGACCGTCTTTTTTGTGGACGCCGACGATTACATCGATGCCCAGACGGTCGAGCGCGTGCTGCATGCCATGGAGTCTGCGGATGCCGAGGCCGCCGTTTTTGGCGGCGCCTGTGAACCTGCCGATGCTGCCCCCAAACGCGTCCAGCAACTCATGAGCCCCAAAGCTGGTACCTTCGGCGCCCGTGATCCCCAACTGCTGTTCCATTCGAATACGCAGCCCTATGCCTGCCGTGCGGCTTTTTCGCGCGAGCTGCTCAATCGCGAAGGCATTCGCTTCGCCCCCGGTTTGGCTTTGGGCGAGGACGTCGTCTTCCAATTTGCGGCTTATGCGCTTGCCCACAGGATCGTCGTCATGCCGGACAAGTTCTACCACTACGTGATGGAGAGCGAATCGGCGACGCACGAGTTCAACAGTGTCGAGGCTCGCGCCAAAAAGCTCGATGCCCATATGAGAATGCTCGAGGAGGTCTTGGAGGACTGGGCGGGCTACGGTCTTATGGACCTGTGTCCCGGCGAGCTGATCACCTGGTTCCTGGACCTTATCGTGTTTGATTTGGCGCGCTTGGATTCCGATGACTTCCATCGCGTGGCGGCTCGCGTCAACATGGACCTCACGACGTTTTTGGGAACGGAGTGGGCGGATATTCCTGCTAAGGGCGCCGTTCGCCGTGTTGCCCACAAGCTCGTTGCGGCGACCCCGGGCGTTTCGATGGCAGATGCCACGCTGTTCTATCTTTCGACTCGCGGTCTCAAAGCCTGCCTGGAGCGCTTTATATAATTCCAAGCGCTGCCGCCCGCCGCAACCCGGCTGCTAAAATAACCCTGTTACACGCTATTCAACAGGAGGTTCTCTTGCAGAACTCTGATACCCCTAAAGTTTCGCTGCTTGTTCCCATTTGCAATGTCGAACGCTACCTGCGCGAGTGCCTCGATTCTGCCGTGACTCAGACGCTCAAGGACATCGAGATCATCTGCATTAACGACGGGTCGACCGACAGCTCGCCGGCGATTATCCGCGAGTACATGGAGCGCGACTCCCGTGTCAAGATGATCGACAAAGCCAACAGCGGCTACGGCGACTCGATGAACCGCGGCCTGGAGATGGCGCGCGGTGAGTACGTGGGCATCCTTGAGTCCGACGACTTTATGTTTGAGGATTCGCTCCAAAAGCTGGTCGCCAAGGCCGATGCTGAGCATGCCGATGTGGTGAAGGGCGACTTTTACCTGTATTGGTCCACGCCCAGCGAGCGCCGTGAGCTGTTTGGGATCATCGACGAGCATATGACGGGCGCCGCGTATCGCCCTGTCGATCGCCCGGGCATCTTCTACCGCAAACCTTCCATTTGGTCGGCTATCTATCGGCGCGAGTTTCTCAACGCCAACCAGATCCGGTTTCTCCCCACGCCGGGCGCCTCGTATCAGGACGCAGGCTTTAACTTTAAGGTTTGGGCGTGCGCCGAGCGTGCCGCGTTTATTGCGGATCCCATTTTGTGCTATCGCCAGGATAACGAGAAGAGCTCTGTTAATTCGCCCAACAAGGTGTTTTGCGTGTGCGACGAATATGCCGAGATGCAACGTTTTTTGGACGAGCGTCCCGAGCTTAAGGCTCGGCTCCAGGGCATTTTAATGCGCATGAAGGTCGATACGTACCGCTGGAATGACGAGCGCCTGGTCGATGAGTTGCGTGAGCGGTTTTGGGAGAAGGCATCGCCCGAGCTCAAGGCCGATTTGGATGCCGGTCGCTTTGACCTGTCACTCTTCGACCCGCGCGGCGAGACCGACCTGCGTTTGATGGTCAAATCGCCCCGTGCCTATATCGATTCGCGCTTTGGCTTTAAAAAGCCTGGCAAGCTCAATACGTTTAAACACTACTTTAAGATCGGCGGCCTGCCGCTGGTTTGGCGCGTGCTGACGTATCAGCGCGCCTACGGCGATAACCCGCATCCGGACGACGTGCCGGCGGCACAGTAGGAGCGCGTGACCATGGCTACCCCTAAGATTTCCGTCGTCGTTCCCATCTACAAGGTGGAGGAGTGCCTGGCATGGTGCCTGGACTCCCTACTTGCACAGGATATGTCCGATTGGGAAGGTGTGCTGGTTAACGATGGCTCGCCGGATGGTTCGCGCGACATCGCCGCTGCCTATTGCGAAAAGGATGCGCGCTTTACGCTGGTCGATAAGCCCAACGGTGGTCTGTCGAGCGCGCGCAATGCGGGCATCGCTGCGTCCACGGCGCCTGTCGTTGCGTTTTTGGATTCCGACGACCGGTTTACGTCTGATGCGTGCCGCGTAATCGTTGATGCCTTTGAGCGTGAGGATTGCGACGTTTTGACCTTTGGCGCAAACCCGTATCCGTTGGAGGCGGGGTATCCGTGGCTTAACTATGTGCTGAGCCCGCGCGATGTGTCGTTTGTGGGCTATAGCTCCGACCTGCTGTTTAAGGAAGCGTCTCGCCCCTTTGCATGGCGCACCGCTTGCAAGCGCGCTTTTTTGCTGGGCAACGGGATCGTGTTCGATGAAACCGTTAAGTATGGCGAGGATCAGGTCTTCGATTTTGCCGTGTACGGTCGTTCGCGCAAGACTGCGCTTATCTCAAACAAGCTGTATGACTACCGCGTGGCGCGCAAGGGTTCGCTCATGGACACCATGCGCTACGACGACGAGACACGTCTGCTGGAGCACGTGAAGATTTACTCCGCGGTGCTGGCTGACTGGCAGCGCGACGGTCTCGATGTCCAGCATGCCGATGACCTGGATTACTTCCTATGCGATCTGGTGCTGTACGATGCGCTCAGGTTGTTGGGGACGGACTGTGGCAGGGTGTTTGCTGCCGTCGCCGCGGCCCTTTCCGGTTCTGCCGTGGGCAGCGATGCTGCGCTCGCACAATGCGCTCCTTCTGTTGCTGCTATGGTGCGTGCAGCGCTTACCAGCAAGACCCCCAATGCCCGTGAGTGCAAAAAGCTCATGTTCGATTACGACGTCTTGAGGTTTGGGCGCTTGGGCGCCTGCAAACGCATGGCAGCGAACGCCCTGGGAAAGCGAGAAGTGTAGATGAGTATCAAGCGTTTGGCACTTTGCCGCAGCCAGGGCCGTCTTTTTGTGCTGCTTCGTTTTGCCGGTCAGGATGTCGCCGCGCTTATTGAGCGGGAGGGTTCTCAAGCGTTTGCCCATGCGACGACGAGCGGCTCTTGTGTGCCGTCGCTGGTGCTCCCGGTCGATCACGGCCGCGTGCTGGCGCTTTGCCCTTCCGTTTCCGATTACGAGCGCGAGCTCGCCGTCTTGGTGCTTCCGTTTTTGGATGGCTCGTCGATGAATGTCGTTTTTGCATCCGGTGGCCAAAGGTTGGGCTCCATTCGCCTCGATAGCCGCGTGGCCAAGCTGGAATCCAAGATTAACTACAAAGCAAAGCCTGCGCTGTGCGCACTTATCCGCGATGCGCAGCGTGGTGAACACTGCGGTCGCTACGAGATCGATGCCATTCGCTATTTGCCGGCAGACGCCGGCGCGGTGTGGCGCTATGAGGTTACCTGGGCGGGAGACTCCCAGTGCGTGCCTGAGCTTCAGATCTTCGATACGCATATGAATGCCATCGATGCTACCGTGCATGTGTTTGAATCGCAGGTCGATGTGCCGCAGCAGAATGGATGCCGTGTCAATAAAACGTATCTGAGCGTTGAGATGCCTCAAGATATACGAGATTTTGTCGCGATTGTGAGCGATTCCACAGAGCAGATCCAGAGCGGGTTTTGCGCCATGGATGGTCGCCTGTACAACGGCATGGTCGACGACAGCTGGAACCGCATGAAGGATGCACGCGCTGATGACGCAGCTTATCGACGTTGGTTTGAGCAACATCGCGCAAAGCCGGGCGATTTGGCGTGCCAGCGTGTCGCTTCGGCGGCCTTTGCCTATAGGCCGCTCGTGAGCATTGTGGTGCCGTGTTACAAGACTGATCGGGTTTACCTGCGCGAGCTGCTGGACTCGGTGATAGCCCAGAGCTATGACAACTGGGAATTGCTGTTCATGGACGCCTCGCCCGAATGGGATGCGGTGGCCAATCTTGCGGCAAGTGCCAACGACGAGCGCGTTCGTCGCATTGGGCTGCCCGGCAACGGCGGCATTGTGGTCAACACCAACGCAGGTATTGAGCAAGCGACAGGCGACTACATCGCTTTCTTGGACCACGATGACATTCTGGAACCGGACGCGTTATTCCAGTATGTTTCCGCACTGAACAAGGCGGCCGAGGGCGAGCGCCCCCAGGTCCTATTCTGCGACGAGGACATGTTCCAGAAAACGGGGGAGTGGGGCCAGCCGGTCTTTAAGACCAGGCTCAACGTCGACCTGCTCTATAGCCATAACTGCGTGACGCATTTTCTAATGGTGGAGAAGGCGCTCATCGATCGCATTGGCATGTCGCCAGAAGATGTTGCGGGTGCCCAGGATTACGACCTGACGCTCCGCTGCCTTGCGGCAGGTGCGCGTTTTGAGCACGTTGCGCACGTGCTGTATCACTGGCGCGTGCACCCTGGCTCTACCGCCGACGGTTCTGCCGATAGCAAGCCATATGCTATCGAGGCCGGACGTCTGGCTCTGCAGCGCCACTTTGACTCACTGGGTGTTCATGGAACGGTCGAGGAGTCCGAGACACCGTTTGTCTACCGCATGCGCTATTCGCTGCCAGAGCCTGCGCCGTTGGTGAGCATTGTGATTCCCACCAAGGACCACGTCGAGACGCTCGACGCCTGCGTGATGTCGATCGCACGGAAGGCCACGTATGCCAACTACGAGATCGTCTTGGTGGAGAACAACAGCGAAGACCCGGAGACGTTTGCGTATTATGAAACCCTGCCGGCGCGCGTAGCCGCTGCGTCTGATGGCAAGGGTGCAGCGCGCGTTGAGTGGTGGCCGGGCGAGTTTAATTACTCCCAGATCATCAACTTTGGCGTTGAGCATTCCAAGGGCGACTATCTGCTGCTGTTGAACAACGATACCGAGGTCATAAGCCCCGGCTTTATTGAAGAGATGATGGGCTATCTGCAGCGTCCCGATGCGGGCGTGGTGGGGGCCAAGCTCTATTTTGCCGATCATTTGGTACAGCATGCCGGCATTTTGGTTGGCGTGCGCGGTGCGCTTGCCCATGCCAACCAGGACTTCTCGGCAAAGCGCGAGGGATACCTTGCCCGCGCTGTGCGTTCCGGCAACTTTAGCGCCGTAACGGGCGCCTGCCAGATGGTTCGTCGCGACGTGTTTGAGCAGGTCGGAGGCTACAACGAGGAGTTCGCCGTCGGCTTTAACGACGCGGACTTTTGCCTACGCGTGTGGGGGGCGGGCTACCGCGCCATCTTTACGCCCTATGCCGAGCTGTATCACTACGAGTTCACCTCGCGCGGCAGGGAAGAGGCCAACGAGGAAAAGCTGCGCCGCTGGAAGCGTGAGCAAGCACTGTTCATGCAGCGCTGGCCGGAGTTCTTCCTCAGCGGCGATCCGTGGTTGGGGCCAAACCTATCTGCCGAGAGCGAGTATTTCTCGTATTAAGGCAATGGGTTTAGGAAGTCCTGAACTTTCTTTCGCTATGAGCTTGGAAGAAAGCAATGGTGGACTATTAACTAAGTCATATTACGAAAGCTCGATACTTCCGCGATAAGTTTATACAGCCTTATATAACTCGATATTATTCGATATAGTCTGCGATAATTATTTAACCGATGATTGGCTGTTAATCGATTCCCTAGAAAGGCAAACAAGTGAGCGCCACAGCATTCCATAATCCGTTTCGTCCCACTGCCGGCGCTGAGCCTCCGCGCATAATTGGTCGTGATGATATTGCCCTTGAGTTTACCGAGAGCTTGAATGCGGGAATTGGTGCACCTGCGAGGCTCATGCGCATTGCTGGACCGAGGGGCTCCGGAAAAACTGTTTTGCTCTGCGATCTTAGGGATCGTGCTCGAGAGCTTGGATGGAAGACCGCTATTGTCTCTGCTGGCCCTAACTTATTGCTGGACTTGTGGGATCAGGTTGCTGATTCTTCCCTTGCGGCCAATGCTTCGGTCGGCGTAAACGCCGGCTTTGTTTCCGCGAAAGTTGACGTTGCGCCCAAAGAGCCGAGCCTTAGAAAGTTACTGAGTTCGGCAGCGAAGTCATCCAAGGGTCTTTTTATTGCCATCGATGAAGTTCAGGACGCTCCGATTGACGATATGCGTGCCATTGCGTCTACGGTTCAGCTTTTGATAGGGGAAAAAGTAGATATCGCACTTGCCTTTGCCGGGTTACCCGCCGGTGTTATGGATCTTATTAACGGCAAGGCGCTTACGTTCTTGCGTCGTGCCCTCCCCGAAGATCTGGCGCCTATCAACCAGGTGGAGGTAGCGCTCTCTATGGGCGATAGCTTTGTCGCGACTGGCTTGACCATAGAGGACAATCTCCTGTCGAGAGCCGCTAAGGCCACTAAGGGCT
>CABUUG010000037.1 GCA_902494605.1 uncultured Collinsella sp. | reverse complement strand
GTGGCACCGTTGCTTAAAAGTTCGCCCACCGGTGCGCCAGCCGCGGCTACCTCGATTGTCGAGGAGCGCGAGCGACTGAATCGCGTGCATTATCCCCAACGTTACAAGGACGCCGAGCCGGTCGCCGGTCCCGGTGCTAGCGAGCTTTCGCTCGCGCCCGATGACGTGGCGCAGTCGCTGCTCGATCTGACGCTGGGCGTTTGGTCGCATCTGGTGGCCGATACCGTATGGAATACGCGTGTGAATCAGTACCTGGAGGCGCACGGCGGCAAGCCGTGCGAGGAATTCCGCATTAAAAAGCAAGGCGACTTTGACTGGTTTGGCAAGACACTCGGCATCGTTTCGATACCGCGCGCGACCGATCGCCTGTATACTGCGGCGACCCGTTTTGGTCAGTATCCCATCCATAAGGAGTATGTGCTCAAGACCATCGGCGTTATGCACGAGATTGTACGCGAAAACCCCGGCGAGTCCGATCATCCGCCGTATCGCCTGTTAACCGAGAAGTTCTTCGACGCAACGTTTACCGAGGTCATCGAGCTAACCGAGGCGGGATTTGCGGCTCGCGTTGCTGCTTCTGACGTTCCCGCAGTCCCCCTGATCGCTAGCTGCTAGCCGGCCGGCTTAACGGAGAACAGTTCATCCCAATTGACCAACAGCTCCCGTCGCAGGCGTCTTCGGTGGTGCGCTCGGCATCGGAGAGGCTTGCGACTGAACGCAAATCGATGAGGCGGCATATGAAGAAGGTCTTAAAAAAGCCCGGAAGGCAATGCCTTCCGGGCCCTTTGCAATGCAAATCTGCTTGCAAGTGCGATTTAGCGCACCTGAGCGACGTAAGCGACGTTGGTCGAGGAGACCTTGTCCTCGAGCTGGACGCTCATGCGGGGATCGCCGGCGGTAGCGACGGTCAGGTCGCCGGCCTCGACGTAGCCGAGCTCCTTGGCGGTCTCGATCGCCTTGACGATCGTGCCGTTGACGGTGCCCTGGGTAATCTCGGCCTGGTGCGGGATAACGCCCCAGTACATGATCATCTGCTGGACGGCCCACTCGTGGCGGGAGAATGCGCAGATCGGCATGTTGGGACGGAAGTGCGAGATCAGGCGAGCGGTACGACCGGTGGTCGTCGGCACGGTGATGCACTTGGCGCCAACGGTGGTAGCCATGTTCACAGCGGACATACCCACAACGTTGTTGACGACGCGGGTGCCGTGAGCGTCAGCCGGAACCTCGAGCGGAGCGTGGGCCGGGAGGTACTTCTCGGTCTCGAGAGCGATGCTGGCCTGCATCTTAACGGCCTCGACCGGGTACTTACCGGCAGCGGACTCGCCGGACAGCATAACGGCGTCGGTGCCGTCGTAAATGGCGTTAGCAACGTCGGCAACCTCGGCGCGCGTCGGGCGCGGGTTCTGCTGCATGGAGTCGAGCATCTGCGTAGCGGTGATAACGGGCTTGTAGGCCGCGTTGCACTTGGCGATGATCTCCTTCTGGATGTGGGGAACGAGCTCGGGCTTGATCTCGATGCCCAGGTCGCCACGGGCGACCATGATGCCGTCGGAAGCCTCGAGGATCTCGTCGAAGTTCTCGACGCCCAGGGCGCACTCGATCTTCGGGAAGATCGTCACGTGCTCGCCGCCGTTCTCGCGGCAAAGCTCGCGGATGCCGCGGACGGACTCGCCGTCACGGATGAAGGAAGCGGCGATGTAGTCGATGTTCTCGGTCAGGCCAAAGAGGATGTCCTGACGATCGCGCTCGGTGATGGCGGGCAGCGAGATGTTGACGTTGGGCATGTTGACGCCCTTGCGCTCGCCGATCAGGCCGTCGTTCTTAACGACGCAGGTCATGTCCTGGCCGTCGACGGACTCGACCTCGAGGGCAACCAGGCCGTCATCGATCAGGATGAGGGAGCCCTTCTCGACCTCGGAGGGCAGAGCCAGGTAATCGAGGGAGATGTGCTCAGCGGTGCCGTGGAAATCCTCGGACGTGGGCTGAGCGGTGACGACGATCTTGTCGCCGGTCTTGACGGCAACCTTCTTGCCATCGACCAAAAGGCCGGTGCGGACCTCGGGGCCCTTGGTGTCGAGCAGGATGCCGACGGGCATGCCGAGCTCCTTGGAAATACGGCGGACGCGCTCGATGCGACCGTGGTGCTCGTCGTAGGAGCCGTGCGAGAAGTTAAAACGGGCGACGTTCATGCCCGCCTTGATCATCTCGCGGATGGTCTCGTCGCTATCGCAGGCGGGACCCATGGTGCATACAATCTTGGTGCGCTTGTACATTCAGACCTCCATCTGACATCGTCTTGCGCTGATAGATAAACCATAAGAAATAAAACTGAGATGATTATAACGAAATGCCGACCGAATACCCCAAAAAATCGACCGTATGCCGAATTAGAAGTTCATTTTTTGCGGAAAAACGGTATATGCAAAAACTTTACCAACCGTTCTAACCGCTGCTATCTGGGCGATATTTCAGTCTGACGATGCGCCGAAGAAAAAACGTTTTATCAATGTTGAGCATCACACTGTCTGCACCGTTGCGCCTGTGCCGTGTTTCCAGATGGAATGTTTTGGCTAGACGCGTCGCTTTGGGGTACCATAGCTCCACTATCAACTGCCGCTCAGCACGGCAGCCTTGATGAGCCCTTGCCCTTCTCCTGGGAATTATGATCGGGCATCAATCTGCTGAGTGGCCCGAATCCCAGGAGGGGACTCTATATGCAAAAGGAATACCTGTCCGCCGCGGCGGAGGTGCTCAGCGACCAAGGTGTCGATGAGAACCTCGGCCTGAGCAACGGCGAGGCGTCGGCGCGCCTTGCCAAGACAGGCCCTAACAAGCTCGAGGAAGCCGAGAAGACGCCGCTGTGGAAGCGTTTCTTTGAGCAGATGGCCGACCCTATGGTCATCATGCTGATCGTTGCCGCCGTCATCAGCGCGCTCACGGGCATGGTCAAGGGCGAGGCGGACTTTGCCGATGTCGCCATTATCATGTTCGTCGTTATCGTCAACTCGGTGCTGGGCGTGGTCCAGGAAGCCAAGAGCGAGGAGGCCCTCGAGGCCCTGCAGGAAATGAGCGCGGCGCAGTCCAAGGTGCTGCGCGACGGCAAGCTCGTGCATCTGCCGAGCGCCGAGCTCGTGCCCGGCGACGTCCTCATGCTCGAGGCGGGCGACTCCGTCCCGGCCGACTGCCGCGTCCTCGAGAGCGCCACGATGAAGATCGAAGAGGCCGCACTGACCGGCGAGTCCGTGCCGGTCGAGAAGCACGCCAACGTGATTGAGCTTGCCGCGGGCACCGACGACGTGCCGCTCGGCGACCGCAAGAACATGTGCTACATGGGCTCCACCGTGGTGTACGGCCGCGGTCGCGCCGTCGTGGTCGGTACCGGCATGAACACCGAGATGGGCAAGATCGCTGGCGCCCTGGCCGAGGCCAAGGAAGAGCTCACGCCGCTGCAGGTGAAGCTCGCCGAGCTCAGCCGTATTCTTACCATTATGGTTATCGTCATCTGCGTCGTGATCTTTGGCGTCGACATCATCCGTCACGGCGTGGGTAACGTCCTTACCGACCCGACTGCCCTGCTCGACACCTTTATGGTCGCCGTCTCGCTCGCCGTCGCCGCCATCCCCGAGGGCCTGGTCGCCGTCGTGACCATCGTCCTTTCGCTCGGCGTGACCAAGATGGCCAAGCGCCAGGCGATTATCCGCAAGCTTTCTGCTGTCGAGACGCTCGGCTGCACGCAGACCATCTGCTCGGACAAGACCGGCACGCTCACCCAGAACAAGATGACCGTCGTCAAGCACGAACTTGCTGCGCCCAAGGAGAAGTTCTTGGCCGGCATGGCGCTGTGCTCCGATGCCCAGTGGGACGAGGAACTGGGCGAGGCCGTGGGCGAGCCGACCGAGTGCGCGCTCGTCAACGATGCCGGCAAGGCTGGTCTTACTGGCCTGACTGCCGAGCACCCGCGCGTGGGCGAGGCCCCGTTCGACTCGGGCCGTAAGATGATGTCCGTGGTCGTCGAGACCCTGGACGGCGAGTACGAGCAGTACACCAAGGGCGCGCCCGACGTGGTGATCGGCCTGTGCACCCATATCTACGAGGGCGATAAGGTCGTCCCCCTGACCGAGGAGCGTCGCGCCGAGCTCGTGGCAGCCAACAAGGCCATGGCCGACGAGGCCCTGCGCGTGCTGGCACTGGCGAGCCGTACCTACACCGAGGTTCCCGCCGACTGCAGCCCCGCTGCGCTCGAGCATGACATGGTCTTCTGCGGCCTGTCCGGCATGATTGACCCGGTCCGCCCCGAGGTGGCCGACGCTATCCGCGAGGCGCACGACGCCGGCATCCGCACTGTCATGATTACGGGCGACCACATCGACACCGCCGTGGCCATCGCCAAGCAGCTGGGCATCGTCGCCGATCGCAGCCAGGCCATCACCGGTGCCGACCTCGACCGCATGAGCGACGAGGAGCTCGACGCGCACATCGAGGACTACGGCGTGTACGCTCGCGTTCAGCCCGAGCACAAGACCCGCATCGTCGAGGCCTGGAAGTCGCGCGACCAGATCGTGGCCATGACGGGCGACGGCGTCAACGACGCCCCGTCCATCAAGCGCGCCGACATCGGCGTTGGCATGGGCATCACCGGTACCGATGTCACCAAGAACGTCGCCGACATGGTGCTTGCCGACGACAACTTCGCCACCATCATCGGTGCCTGCGAAGAGGGCCGTCGCATCTACGACAACATCCGCAAGGTCATCCAGTTCCTGCTTTCGGCCAACCTTGCCGAGGTCTTCTCGGTGTTTATCGCCACGCTCATCGGCTTTACCATCTTCCAGCCGGTGCAGCTGCTGTGGGTGAACCTGGTCACCGACTGCTTCCCCGCGCTCGCGCTGGGCATGGAGGATGCCGAGGGCGACATCATGAAGCGCAAGCCGCGCAACGCCAAGGACGGCGTCTTTGCCGGCAATATGGGTCTGGACTGCGTTGTCCAGGGCCTGATCATCACCGTGCTGGTGCTGGCGAGCTTCTTTGTGGGCGTGTACTTTGACATGGGCTACATCCACATCGCCGATATGATCGCCGGCAATGCCGACGAGGAAGGCGTGATGATGGCGTTCATCACGCTCAACATGGTCGAGATCTTCCACTGCTTCAATATGCGCAGCCGTCGTGCGTCGCTGTTTAGCATGAAGAAGCAGAACAAGTGGCTTTGGGCTTCGGCTGCGCTGGCGCTGGTGCTGACGGTTATCGTGACCGTGCAGCCGACGCTTGCCGAGATGTTCTTTGGCCCCGTGACGCTTGAGCTCAAGGGCGTTGTCGCCGCCCTGGGCCTTGCCTTCCTGATCATTCCGCTGATGGAGATCTACAAGGCGATCATGCGCGCGGTCGAGAAGGAGTAACGTTCCTGTCCGGGCCCGACCGCCTGCGGGGTTTCCACGGGCACGTCCTCGCCGCTTTGCGGCTGCGGGATGTGCCCTTAGGAAACCCCTCCCGGCGGGCGGGCCCTGCGGTGTCCTTGCTGCTTTTCTCCCGCGCGGATGAAAAAGGGCTGAGGGAAAGTGTGTGAGTCGGTCGAGCGGTTGCTCGACCGACTCTTTTTTGTGGGTAAAATACCTGCTCAGTTGTGATTTTGGGTGCTGGGAGGCATTTGTGGGCAAGGCTAAGGCTAAGGCGAAGAAAAAGACGACGGGGGCGCGGGCTAAGCGCGATCGTCGTCGGAAGCTCGCGACCGAAGCCCCTGCATCTGCTGAGGAGCTGCTGGCAAGCGTACCGGGGCTTGACGCGTTACAGGATGTTCCGGCGTTCGATGACCTGCCGGTCGATGCGGCTCAGCAGGCTGCATTTGACGACTTTTGCGCACAGGCCGAGGAGCCCGAGCAGATGCAGCTCGGTGCCGTGGTGCGCCTGGACCGCGGGTTTCCGCTGGTGGCGACTGCCGATGATGCCTTCCGCGCCGAGCATGCCGTGGGGTTTGCCAAGTCGCGCGGCGAGGACGAGGTCCTGCTGCCTGCCGTGGGCGACCGTGTGGTGGTGCGCCGCGCTCCCGGGCACGATATGGGCGTGATTGAGTGCGTACTGCCGCGCCGTACGAGCTTTGAACGTTGGCGTGGCCGTGCCCGCGGTGAGCGCCAGGTGCTCTGCTCCAACGTTGACAGCGTGCTGATCGTGCAGGCGCTCGGCGCCGGCGAGGTGCTGCTCGATCGTGTGGCGCGCTCACTGGTGTTGGCGCTCGATTGCGATGCCGAGCCGGTGGTGGTGCTCACCAAGGCCGACCGCTGCGAGGCCGATGAGCTCGAGCGCGATCTGGACCGCGTGCGCCGTCTGGTGGGTCCGGGCGTGCGCGTGATCGTGACGTCTTCTGCTGAGGGCCTCGGCCTGGACGAGGTGCGCGCCTGCGTGCCGGCTGGGAGCTGTGCCATGATCTTGGGCGAGTCGGGCGCCGGCAAGTCGACGCTGCTCAACGCGCTACTGGGCCACGATGCGCTGGCCACTGGCGGCGTGCGCGAGCGTGATGACCAGGGCCGCCACACTACGGTTGCGCGCGTGATGGTGGCACTGCCGGGCGACGCCGGCGTGATCGCCGATGCTCCGGGCCTGCGCAGCCTGCCGCTTGTGGGCCACGAACGAGGGTTGGCGCGTGCCTTCCCCGAGATCGTCGAGGCGTCGCGTGCGTGCCGGTTTGGCGATTGCACGCACACTCACGAGCCAGGTTGCGCCGTTCGCGAGGCCGAGGACGCGGGGCAGATCGACAGCCTGCGTCTGGAGACGTTCCAAAACCTGGCGTCATCCATGCGCGTGAGTGCCCAAATGCTCGATCCCGATGTTCATCTGTAATTGATTTTTCCTATGACAGCCGCCTCCCAACTGCTTGGGAGGCGGCTTTTTTGCTGCCAAAGCGTCTCGAAATATGCGTTTTGCCGATGTTCTGACCAAAACCTTGCCACGAGCTTGACGGGCTGGTCAGCTTTTGGTCAGCAATTGGTTTGACGCGTAAAACCAAGATTGCGATTGCGCCGCTTTGCGCCCTGGTCGCCCAGACAATGGTGGTACGGGCATTTGCCCGGTGCTACCTTGAGAGGAGCGGCCGTGAACAAGAGCAAGCGCATCGCCATCAGTCTGGTCGCGGGCGTGCTTGCCGCGGCGCTCTGCATGGTCTACGGCTCGTCGATCCGCTCGCAAGCCGAGCAGGCCCAGGCCGAGACTTTGGCAAAATACGGCGGCGACCGCGTTGAGGTGTGCGTCGCGGCGCGCGATATCGATGCGGGTGAGACCCTCGACGAGACTAATGTCATAACTCAGGAATGGCTGGCGAGTCTGCTGCCGCGTGATGCGGCGACCGAGCTGCGTCAGGTGCGCGGTGACGTGACGACCTCGCGCATTCCTAAAAACGCCGTGATTTGCAATGTCTACACCAAGGCCGAGAGCCACAAGCTCGAGGTGCCTAAAGGCAAGGTTGCCGTTTCGGTGGCGGTCGATGCCGAGCACTCGGTCGGTGGTGCCACGGGCGTGGGCAGTTATGTGGACGTGTACGTGCAAAAAGATGGCGTGACCGATCGTTTGTGCGGCGCGTACGTGATCGATACCAGCGAAGATGCCGGCACCACGCGTGAAGGCAAGATCGAGTGGGTGACACTGGCGGCAGACCCCGAAGATGTCAAGGAATTGCTGGGAGCCTCGGGAAAGGGAACGGTCAGCTTGACGATTCCCGCCACGGCGCGCGGCAAAAAGAGCGGAGGCGACGAGTGATGAAGGCGATCTGGCTTGCGTGCTGCGCGTGCGGCGATTACGGGCTGCTACAGCAGGAAGTCGAGGGTCGCGATGTGGGCGCGCAGGTGCTTCGCGTGGGCGACCTGGACGGGCTGGTATCCATGGCGCGGGCGTTTCCGTCGCGCCGCGGTGCCGCCATCATCGCGGCGTCTCTGTTCGATACCGAAGACGTGCGGAAGACCGTTGCGCGCCTGACGGCCGAGGGCCGTGTGAGTCGTGTCGTCGTGTTGATCGAGACGCTCGACCCGTCGGATATCGAAGGGCTGTTTCGCGCAGGGGCGACCGAGGTCATCGCTGCGCACAGTTTGTGCGGCAACGGGCGCGCGGGCGAGGGAACGGTTGATTCCGATCGGCGCATGACGATTGAGCCCGATGCTTTTGTTGATAGGGAATCCGGGGCGCCTCGCGCTACAAGAGGCCCGCGTGTTGATGAATATGGAAAAGCGGAAGCCGAGCATGGTCGGCGCCCCCGGGACCCCCTTGCATACGATGACGCTGGAGGGCCGGTACCGTATGGCGATGACGTTCTGGCTGAGGATATGGGATACGTGCACGGCGTAAACCTGGCCGATGAGCTCGACGAGGTCGAGGGTTTTGCCGGGGCTGGCGAGGCGTGTGCCGCTGCGTCTTTGGCTTCGGAACCGCAGCCCGGGCAGCCTGCCATGCCGGCTTGGGCTCAGCGCGTGACCGCGGCGGGGGAGACGGGGATGTTATCGCCCGCGTCCGTGTCGCCGGTTCCTGCACCGTCAGCCCCCGCGCTGTCGGCGGACGCTTCGATTCCGTCGCGTCGGGCACCGATCGTCTGCGCCGTTTCGGGATCGGGCGGTTGCGGCAAGTCGACGATCGTTGCCACCATGGCGCATGCGGCGTCGCTGTTGGGTTTGCGTGCCGCTGTGCTCGACTTGGACCTCATGTTTGGAAACCTATACGATCTACTGGGTGTCGATGCCCCGCACGATATGGCGATGCTTATCGAGCCGTCGGCGGCGGGCGCACTTGCCGAGCCGGATATCGTGGCCGCATCGATGCGCGTCGCCCCGGGCGTCACGCTCTGGGGACCTGTCGCGGCCCCCGAGAAGGCCGAGCTCATGGCACCTCCGGTGGAGCTATTGCTCGATGTTTTGCGCCGCGAATCCGACGTGGTCTTTGTCGACACCTCGGTCTTTTGGGGTGATGCCGTGGCCGCCGCGGTAGCGGCGAGCGACCGTTGCCTGGTCGTAGGCGATGCGGCGGTATCGTCCGCGACATCCGCTTCGCGCGTCATTGAGCTGGCGAGCCGTGTGGGCGTGCCACGCACGCGTATGAGCGCCGTATTCAACCGGTTTGGTGCGCGCGGTGCCGACGAGGACGTCGCCATGCGCTTCGAGATTGCCTGCGCACTGAGCTCCAAGATCCGCATCGCCGATGGCGGTCAGGATTTGGCCGCGCTCATGGCATTCGGTCGCGCCGACGAGGCAGTGGGTCAGACGAGCGCTTTTGCGACCAGCGTGCGCGAGGCCACGCGCGAGATGCTCGTGGAGCTGGGCTGCGCCGTCGGTTCCTGGAGCGATATGGTCGCCGACCGCGCGACCCGCACCGAGCGCCCGCGCATCCGTCTTCCCTGGTCGCGTGAGGGTGATTCGCGATGAGTCTGCAGACGAGGATTAAAGCCGCTGGCGCGGCCGCCGCGGCTGCTCCCGTTGATGCGGGACGCCACCGTGCCGTTAAACGCCGCACCAAGCGTGCGGTGATGGACCGCATGGGCTACGACGAGGTGGCGCGCATCAGCGCCTACGTCGATTCGGCCCTTGCCCGCTCTGAGCTACGTCCGGCGGTGGAAGCGGCACTCAACGTGGAAGAGCCGACCGACTTGGCGACGCCTGAGCGTGAGATCATCGTCGACGAGATCCTAGATGACGTGGTGGGCCTGGGACCGCTGCAGCCGCTCATCGAGGACGACACCGTTACCGAAATCATGATCAACGGCTGTCGCTCTGCCTTTTTTGAGCGCAGCGGCGTTTTGCATCCCATCGAGCACGCGTTTGAGGACGACGAGCAGATCCGCGTGCTCATCGACCGCATCATCTCGCCGCTTGGCCGTCGTGTCGACGAGCGTAGCCCCATCGTCAACGCTCGCCTCAAGACGGGTTATCGCGTCAACGCGGTGATTCCACCCGTGGCGATCGACGGACCAATCCTCACCATCCGTAAGTTCTCGGACCGTATCTGTTCGTTGGACGAGCTTGTGGGGTTGGGGTCACTGCCGCTTTGGTATGCGCAGCTGCTGTCGTGCGCGGTGTCGTTGCGGCAGGACTTGGCGGTTGCGGGAGGCACGGGGTCGGGCAAGACCACGCTGCTCAACGCGCTGTCGTGCGAGATTTCCACCGGCGAGCGCATCGTGACGATCGAGGATTCCGCCGAGCTCAAGTTTGCACATCACCCACACGTTGTTCGTCTGGAGGCGCGTGAGGCGTCAATCGAGGGCGAGGGTGCGGTGACGATTCGCGACCTGGTGACCAATGCTTTGCGTATGCGCCCCGACCGCATCGTCGTGGGCGAGGTGCGCGGTGCCGAGTGCTGCGACATGCTGCAGGCCATGAACACGGGCCACGACGGCTCGCTCACCACGCTCCATGCGGGTACCGAGCAGGAGACCGTGGTTCGCCTGACGCTGCTTGCGCGCTACGGCATCGATTTGCCGAGTGAGCTTATCGAAGAGCAGATCGCCATGGCGCTCGACGGCATCGTGATGTCCGAGCGCCATGCAGATGGCAGGCGCTTTGTGGCCTCATATTCGGGGGTTCACCGCGGCGCGTCGGGCGGTGTTGAGCTCGAGCGCTACGTGACGTTCGATGCCGCCGAGCGCACCTGGACGCTCGACCGCGAGCCGCCGTTTATTGCGGAGGGCTTACGGTCGGGAACGCTCACGCAAGAGGAGGTGGACGAATGGAGATCGCTATGCCCCTCGTCGTAGGGGGTTTGGCGGGGCTTTCTGTCGCGACGGCGTGTGGGGCAGAGCCTCGTGTGCCGCGGATGCCGCCGGCGGAGCTGGCGCGCCAGACGCTCGAATCGATGGCGGAGAAGCTGCCGCGTGAGTTGGCGGAAAACGACCTGCTGACAAAGATTGCCCGCTCGTGGGTGTCGCTGATCCCCGCAGATCGCCTTGGGCTTGCTATTGAGGATAACGCGGCTCGTCTGGCATTTCTGCTGCTGTCGAGCGGTGTCTGCAGCGTTTTGCTGGCCGTTGCGTCGTTGTCGCCCATCGGCTTTGTCTTGGGGCTGGTGGTGCCGTTTGGCGTGGGTGCCGTGCGTGACACCTTCGATCGCCGACGCGAACAGCATGATGTAGAAGAGGCCATGCCCGAGGCATTCACAGCGTTATCCATGTCGCTTGCCTCGGGGCATTCGCTGGCACAGGGCATGCGCTTTGTGGGCGCCCATGCGCAAGAGCCGGTGCATACCGAGTTTTTGCGGGTGGCGGCGGCAATCGATTGCGGTATCTCGGCGACCGACGCACTTGATGACCTACTCGTTCGCATCGATGCCCCCGGCCTTTCGCTTGTCACCTTGGCGCTCAAAGTATCGCAGCGTACCGGGGCTCCGCTTGCCGGCTTGCTGTCCGAGGCGTCGGGCATGGTGGGTGAGCGCATTGAGCTCAAACGCCGTCTGGACGTTAAGACGTCACAGGCGCGTATGTCGGCACACATGGTCGCGGCGATGCCGGCGGGCATGTGCGCGGTACTGGCTTTGCTTTCGGCGGACTTTCGCCGCGGTCTTGCGACGCCGGCTGGTGCGGGCGCCGTGGTGCTGGGACTTGCCCTCAACGTCGTTGCCCTGGTAGTTATCCGGCGCATTATGCGGGTGGAGTTATGAGCGCCCTGGTCGGGGTCGCGGCTTGTCTGTGTGCCCTGAGCGTATTTGCCGCGACGGGTTTGGAGCGTGCGGATGCTCGCAAGATTGCAGAGACGTGCAAGCGTGAGGCGGTACTGGTCATTGCTGCGGGCTGCTCGGTGATTGATGCCCTGACCGCGCGAATGAAGGGCGCGATTGGGGCGGGCGGGCCGGCGCGGGTGTCGCTCGGTGAGGTGTCCGAGATGATCGACGTGGTGCGCCTGGGGCTTTCTGCCGGCCTTTCGTTTGACGCGGCGCTCGAGATTTTCTGTGCCAACCGTCGGTCGGTGCTGGCCGTCCGTCTTGAACGAGCTTGCATGGCGTGGCAGGTGGGCGTGGGGACGCGCGAGGCCGAGCTGTTGGCCGCCGCGCGTGATTTGGACGTGAGGGCGCTCGAGACCTTTGCCATCACGGTGGGGCAGGCGCTTGCCCTGGGCGCTCCGCTGGCCGAGACGTTGGCTGCTCAAAGTCGCGAGATCCGTGCGGCCCATCGCGCCGCAGTCGAGCGCGAGATCGAGCGCGCACCGGTCAAGTTGCTGATTCCCACCGGCACGCTTATCTTGCCGGCGTTGCTTCTGTCCATATTGGGCCCGCTGCTGGGAGCAGGCGGGATGATGTAGGGAGGAATACATGAACACGATGACCGACATTGCGGGCAAGGCTTGGAGCTGGGCTTTTTGCCGGACAATCCGCGCTCGCCAGCGTGCCAAGGCGCTGTTGCGGGAGGAGAGCGCACAGGGCACTACCGAATACGCCATCTTGGTCGGCGTGCTCGTAGTGATCGCGATTATCGCCATCGTCGCGTTTAAGAGCAAAGTCGAAGAACTATGGAACGCGATCAAAGACGGCATCAACAGCCTGTAGGAGGCAGGCGTCCTGTTGGTTCGCCGCTGGTGCTCGCCTGTTTGCTCGTGGCAATAGCGGTGACGCTTTGGGGACTGGGCGTTGCGCGACAGCAGCGTCCGGGCGCTACTGCCGATTTGGGATCGGGCTCGGCGGCGGTGTCACAAGCGGAAGGCGCGGGAGATATGGGCGGTCAGAATGCCGCCGTCACGGCTCGGACCTTTTTGCAGGCACTCGACAAGCGGGCCGCCAGCGTGACGGAGCCGTCTGCAGACAACGCGATCGCGGTTCGACTCGCATGGTCCGAGGACCGACCGATGACCGAGGCGGCGGCAGACCTGTTGCGCGCCTACCGCGAGGTGCCCACGGCTCAGCTCGCCCTGAGCGGCTATCTCGATATTAAGGGCAACGTATGGGGCGCCATCGTGCGCGATGGGCGAGGCTGGGTCGACATGGTGACGGTTGCTGCGGATGCCGGCGATGCCTCGTGCCGCCTGCGTGCCGTGCGTCTGGTTCCGCAAACGACGGAGTCAAAGGAGGGGTCGTGAAATGCATAATGTCCTGCGTGAGGAATCTGCTCAGTCGACCGTCGAATACGCCATCGTCACCGTGGCGCTGTTATCGATTGTGCTGGCGATTGCGGGGCTTTGGCGCGCTGGCACCGATGGGCGCTTGGCGGCACTGGTCGAGCGGGCAGCGTCTCATGGCGTCGCCCCATCGTCGGTTATCGATGCCGCGACGGGTGCCAAGGACATCGCTCTGTATTGATATCGCGTGCGAGGATCGGGCGCAGTCTACGGTCGAGGCCGCCTTTTTGCTGCCGACGTTTTTGACGCTTATCTTGCTCGCGTTGCAGCCGGTGTGCCTGCTCTATACGCGTGCGGTCATGGAGTCCGCTGCCGCCGAGACCGCGCGGCTCATGACCACGACGACGGTGGAGGACGACGATGACCTTAAGGAGTTCACTCGCCGCAGACTTGCCGCGGTGCCCAACGTCTCGATTTTTCATGCCGGCGGACCGCTGTCGTGGGATATCGAGTTGGGGCGGGCCGGTGCCGGCGGCGTTTCGTCCGTGTCTGTTGCCGGCGAGGTTAAGCCGCTGCCCGTGATCGGTGCATTTGTGCAGGCCATGGGCAGTGCGGGTGAGGGCGGCTATGTCGAGCTCAAGGTCGACGTCTCGTATCGATCGCGTCCCGAATGGCTGGAGGGAGATTATGATTCATGGATTGCTGCATGGGATTAGGCGCTGCCTGCTGCGGGTGACGCAAGGGTTTGCGGCCCGCCGTCGACCAGGCGCTCGCCGCAAGCGGGGCGGCTTTATGGGCCGTGCCGGTATCGACTTGTTTATCGAAGACGGTGCCTATACCACGCTCTCCTCTGCGGTTGTCATTCTGGTGGTGCTTACGCTGCTGTTTTCGTCGACCGCGGCGATATGGAGCATGTCACGCGCCGGAGACACCCAGGTGGCGGCCGATAGCGGTGCGCTGGCGGG
>CABUUG010000036.1 GCA_902494605.1 uncultured Collinsella sp. | reverse complement strand
ATCTAGGCACGGGAGCCTCCCAACCTCGTTGCGGCGCGGCTGCGCCTCTGGCACTTCAACAACATTGTCGCAGCCCCGACCCGCGGTCACGAGCGGGGGCTCCTGTCGTTTCCGTGCCCTCGGATTGGGTCATAGTGTCTGTCGGAAATGATCCGTTGGGGACGGAGGAAAACGGATCATTTTTATCCTGGTGCATTGGTGCAGGGGGCAGGTTTCCTTTGCACTAGTTTCTGTCGAGTCGGTGCTCCTTGCGGGTTGCCCGTATAATGGTCTGCGTATGAACCGCAACCAAGGAGTTCCAGTTTATGGACCAGAACCTTTTTAAATTCGACCTGATCGCCGAGGATCCGACGACGCACGCGCGCGCCGGCGTGCTGCACACCCCGCACGGCGACATCGAGACGCCGATCTTTATGCCCGTGGGCACCAAGGCAAACGTCAAGGGCATCCCCACCGAGACCGTTAAGCAGCTCGGTGCGCAGATCGTGCTCGCCAACACCTACCACCTGTCCATGCGTCCCGGCGAGGACACCATCGCTGAGCTGGGCGGACTGCACAAATTTATGAACTGGCATGGCCCCATTCTTACCGACTCGGGCGGCTTCCAGGTGTTCAGCCACAACGACGCTGTCAAGCTCACCGACGAGGGCGTGCGTTTTATCGTCAACGATTACGACGGCCGCCACGTGTTCTGGACGCCCGAGGACAACATGGAAATCGCCATGAAGCTCGGCTCCGACATCTGCATGCAGCTCGACCAGTGCCCGGGCTATCCCGCCACGCGCGCCTACGTTGAGCGCGCCGTGGAGCTGTCGAGCATGTGGGCCGAGCGCTGCTACAAGGCTCACACCCGTGATGACCAGGCGCTCTTTGGCATCGTCCAGGGTGGCATGCATCTGGACCTGCGCCTGCGCTCGCTGCGCCACCTGGAGGAGTGCGGCGACTTCCCCGGCTATGGCATCGGCGGCTACTCGGTGGGCGAGGACCACGAGACCATGTTCGAGACGCTGGCGCCGCTCGCGAGCGAGTACATGCCAAAGCACAAGCCGCGCTACCTCATGGGCGTTGGCAACCCTACCACGCTCGTGCGCGGCGTTGGTGTGGGCATCGACATGTTCGACTGCGTGCTGCCGACGCGCACCGGCCGCATGGGTACGGCGTTCTCCAGTGAAGGCCGCCTTAACTTCCGCAACGCGCGCTTTGCGCACGACGACGGCCCCATCGACCCCACCTGCACCTGCCCGGTGTGCACGGGCGGCTACAGCCGCGCGCTCATCCGTCACATGGTCACGCAGAAGGAGATGCTCGGCGGTATTCTGCTGTCGATGCACAACATCTACTACCTGCTCAACCTTATGCAGCGTGCCCGCCAGGCCATTATCGAGGGCCGTTACGGTGCGTTTGTGAGCGACTGGATGAACAGTCCTGCGGCGGTGGACTACTAAGAGCTGCGCGGGCGCTTGCAGAGCGCGGGCAACGGCAAGGGGCGAGCGCCGGCCGGTCATCACGTTCGCTAACACCGTCTGCGCGCCCGCTGACCGATAGCTTGCAAGCACTTGATGCATCGTGGGTACCATACCGAATAGTTGATGTTCGGGCGGGTGTTTGGCGCATGGCGTCGACCCCGCCCGTTTTTCTTTTTCTCGATAGGAGTACCCATGATTAAGAACGAGAATGTCGAGGGCGAGCCTGCCTACGACGAGACGTACCGCCGCGGCCCCGTGGTTATGCGCGGCCCCATGATTCCTAAGGACAACACCTACGCCAACCTGCTGGCGCCCGAGGAGTCGACCGACTGGCTGCATGCTGATCCGTGGCGCGTGCTGCGCATTCAGGCCGAGTTTGTCGATGGCTTTGGCGCGCTTGCCGAGCTCGGGCCCGCTGTGACCATCTTCGGTAGCGCTCGCACGCCCAAGACCGATCCGCTCTACAAGGCGGCGCGCACCGTCGGGCGCAAGATCGCACAACATGGCGTGGCGGTCATCACCGGTGGCGGCCCCGGCATCATGGAGGCGGCCAACAAGGGAGCGGCGAGCGTCAACGGCAAGTCAGTTGGTTTGGGCATTGAGCTGCCGCACGAGCACGGGCTCAACAAATATGTGAACCTCGGTATGGACTTCCGCTACTTCTTTGTGCGCAAGACCATGTTCGTCAAATACAGCTCGGGCGCTATTGTGTTTCCCGGCGGGTTTGGCACGCTCGACGAGATGTTCGAGGTACTCACGCTGGTGCAGACGCACAAGGTTAAGCGCATGCCGCTCGTTTTGGTAGGCACCGAGTACTGGCAGGGCCTGTTCGACTGGCTCAACGGCCCGGTGATGGACGCCGGTATGATCAGCCCGCTCGATCCGGAGCTGGTGCACATTACCGACGACATCAATGAGGCCGTCGACATCGCCCTGAGCGGGCTGATGTAGATCAATCGTGCCACGCGACATGAATACGCATGGCAATCTGATGTTATTTAACATCAGATTGCCATTTATATTGGGTATACTTGTGTAAAAGACGAGGGCGAGGAGGTCGCAAATGTCTACAGCAACAGTTAAGCCTACGACGGTTCGAATCGAAGAGGGGCTCAAGGAGCAGGCGACTGAGTTCTTGGATTCGGTCGGCCTCAGCCTCAATTCCTATCTCAATCTTGCCGTTCGGCAGCTGGTAAATCAGCGAAAGATTCCTTTTGAGATTGTAGGAAGGGCGGAGGTGCCCAACGAGGCGACGAGACGCGCCATGGTGATTGCCGAGGCTCATGAGTTGGGGATTTTGCCGGACGATAGCCTGTCATTCAATAACGCTGATGAGCTTATGTCATTCCTTGATGAGGAATAGCGATGTTCGAGATTAAAGTCGAGGCTCAATTTAAGGTGGACTACAAACGAACGATGCGCATGCATCCGCAGCTAAAAAGTGAGTTTAAAGCGGCGGTTGCAGAGCTTGTGGCCCATGGGTCACTTCCGGCGGAGTATGGCGCCCACGAGCTCTCAAACCCGGGCGGAAACTACAACGGCCACATCGATTTCCACCTATCCGATGGCTTGGTCGATGTGGTCGTTCTTTATCTTCCCCATAAGACTAACCCAGTGATTAGGCTGGTGAGAATGGGCACTCATCAGGAGCTGTTTCAGGGTCCGCTGGGCTGATCGCCGATTTCCAAGTTGCGGTGGAATAGGGATTGATTTGCGGCTGATAAGCCAAAAACAGTCCCTATTCCACCGCAACTGATGTGGGCGTCCCTAGTGAGTTGGCTGGTAGCGGGGGCAGTAGCTGATGGCGATGGCATCGACGCCTACATGGGTGGCGATGGTGCAGCCGATGGGGCCGGTGCCGGCGTCTACATAGTCTTGGCCTGCGAGTGCTTGGCTGACGAGCTCCTGCTCCTCGGCGGCGCCGGTCGTGAGCACGCGCACGCTGGAGCCCGGATGCTCGGCCAAAAACGCGAGGCAGTCTGCCATGGTGTTGGCGACGATGCGCTTGGCGCCGCGGCCCTTTTTGATGGCCTTGATCTCGCCCGATTTCCACTCCGGCGAAACGGCCAGGCGAATGTTGAGCATCTGCGTGAGCTGGCCGGCGAGCTTGGGCGCGCGGCCGTTCTTAACGAGGTTCTCGAGCGTGCGGGGAATCAGCAACAGGTGGGCGTCGGGCAGCGTCGCGCGGATCTGCGCCTCGGTCTCGTCCAGGCTGCGGCCGTCCTCGCGCATGGCCAGCGCGTACTCCACCAGCAGGCCCTCGGCACCCGAGCCGGTGCGCGAGTCGATGCAGCGCACGTCGAGTTCGTGCGTTTCGGCCGTCAGGCTGGCGTTGGCATAGCAGGCGGACCACTCGCTGCACAGTGAGATAAAGATGGCGCTATCATGGCCGTCGGCGAGCACGCGGTCAAAGAGTGCCTTGAACTCGCCGGCGCTCGGCTGCGAGGTGTGCGGCAGTTGCTCGGAGCCGGCCATGCGCGCGACGTACTCCTGGGCGGTAATCTGTACCTGGTCGAGCAGGTCCTCGCCCTCGATAATCACATGCAGTGGAATCACGTAAATGCCGAGCTCTTGAGCGCGGGCGGGGGAGATGTCCGACGTGGAGTCGGTTATGATGGCAAAAGACATAATTGCACCTTTCGTTGGGGCGCTTTCGCGCCGCCTTCTGAGAGCAAAGTGCGACAAGTATAGTGGAGTTGCTCTACATTGCTAGGTTCAATTGTTGAATAGTCAACAGTTTGAAGTGTCGGTGTGGAAATCATCAACTGGGGAAGAGGAGTGCCGATGGCGGCATTACAGCTATGCGAGCGGCCGGTTGTGCTGTTCGATTTTGACGGCACGGTGGCCGATACGGGCCGGGCGGTGATGACCTCGACGCGCAAGACGTTGGCCGCGCGCGGGTTTTCGGAGGCGCAGATGGGTGACCTGCGCCGCATGATCGGGCCGCCCCTGTGGAAGAGCTTTCACGACTTTTATGGCTTCTCGCGCGAGGAGTCGCTTGTGGTGGCCGACGAGTACCGTGCCTTTTTTGATGAACTGGGACCGGAGGAGTATCCCGTGTTTGACGGGATCCCCGAGCTGCTGGATGGGTTGGTCGCCCAAGGCAAGCGTATGGCCGTGGCGACGTCACGCATGGAGGCAAAGTGTATCGACATGGTGGGAGAGCTGGGACTTTCTCAGTTTGAGGCGGTGGTTGGCATGAATCCGCCGCAGGGGCGCGAGACCAAGGCCGATTCGGTCCGCGATGCCCTGGCAGAGCTCGGTGCGACGGCGGGCGATGCCGTGATGATCGGCGAGCGCGTTAACGACGTCGAGGGCGCGCACGCGATGAGCGTGCCGTGCATTGGTATCTATTCGGGCGCGGCGGCGTCGGGCGAGCACGAGGCGGCGGGTGCCGATGCAGTGGTGCACTCGGTGGCCGAGCTTGCTAAACTTTTCGCTATCTAATAGACGTAATGTGAGGGGCGGGCGTACCCGTCACTCATTGGTGAGGAGGTCGTCCATGAATCAGGTGGAGCAGAGCGTTATCGAGTATGTCGACGAGGTCTGGGAAGATGTCGTCGCCGATATCGAACAACTGGTGAGCTATCCGTCCGTGGCCGTTGCTGCCAATGCAGAGCCCGGTGCGCCGTTTGGCCGACCGGTCCGTGATGCGCTCGATTGCGCGCTCGGCATTGCGCAAAAGCTCGGCTACCAGACGGGCGACGACGAGGGCTATGTGGGCATTGCCGATATCCCGGGTCGCGGCGACAAGCAGCTCGCGACCATCTGCCACGTGGACGTGGTGCCCGCCGGCCCCGGCTGGAACACCGATCCGTTCGCGATGGAGCGTCGCGAGGGCTGGCTGCTCGGCCGTGGCGTGATTGATGACAAGGGTCCGGCGGTGCTGTCGCTCTACGCCGGTGCCTACCTGCTCAAGCACGGCATTGTGCCGCGCTATACCTTCCGCGCGCTGCTGGGCTGCGATGAGGAAGTGGGCATGTCCGACGTTCACCATTATCTGGAGAACCACGCAGACCCCGACTTTTTGTTTACGCCCGATGCCGAGTTCCCGGTCTGCAATGCCGAGAAGGGCCAGTTTGGGGCGACGTTTGTGAGCCCCAAGATCGACGGCGGGCGCATTGTGTCCTGGAGCGGTGCCGAGGCGAGCAACGCCATTCCGTCGCAGTCCATCTGCGAGCTCGCGATTGCCGCTGATGAGCTGCCGGCGCCGGTCGAGAACGCCGACCGCTTGGAGATTACGGCGCTCGATAACGGGCACGCGCAGATTTTTGCCCATGGCATTGGCGGTCATGCCTCGATGCCCGAGGGAACGATTAACGCCGTCGGCCTGATCGTGGCGTATCTGCGCGAGGCCGAGGACGCGTTTGGTGCACGCGACGAACGCCTGCTGACGCCTGCCGAGCACGAGTTCGTCAAGTTCCTGGCCTTTGTGCATGCGGATGCCTATGGCCGCGGCCTGGGTATCGATGCGACGAGTCCGGCGTTTGGCCCGCTTACCTGCAACGCTGGCGTCATCCGCGTGGCGGATGGCCATATTGAGCAGGTCATCGACGTGCGCTTCCCCGACAGCACGAGTGCCGATACCATCCGCGAGCAGCTCGACCCGCTCGTGGGCCGTTTTGGCGTGACGTGTCAGCTGGGTCGCGCTAAGGTGCCGTTCTCGGTGTCTGCCGACGATCCGGCCGTGAAGGCGCTTATTGATACCTATAACGAGTTTACGGGCAAGCATGCTGAGCCCTTTGCCATGGGCGGCGGCACGTACGCGCGCAACTTTGCCCGCGCCGTATCGTTTGGCCCCGAGGAGACCGGCCTGGAGCTGCCCGCATGGGGCGGCCAGATGCACGGCCCCAACGAGTGCGCCAACGAGGAACAGCTTAAACAGGCGCTCAAGATTTATATCGTGGCGATCCTGCGCCTCAACGAACTTGAGCTGTAGGGCTTCCCCAGGCACCCGACCTTGCCCCTCAAACCGTCGCTTGCGTACCAAAGTACGCGGCGCTCCTCTTTCGGGGCAATCTCGGGCACCTGGGAAACCCCTATATCCTGCTTGGATACAAACTTGCATTACGAGCCCGGTGCTTCGGCCCGGGCTTTTTCTGTTGCGGTGGGGTAGTCATTGGGGACGTTCCTTTGGTGTAAAAGGTGCGCCATGTTCGGCGCTGGATTGTTATCCGTTTGTAAAGGCTGGGCAGAGCTTGCGGTAAGGGTCTATCAATAGCCCGTAAGAAACCGCAGATAAGGCGGTCGTCGCCCGATCGGGGCCGTATCTTTCCAAACAGCAAAGCGGGCGGGGTGCCCGCGAGTCGCATGTATGAAAGGAAGATCATGCTCGATCAGGCTTATTCTCGTCGTCAGTTCCTCGGCCTCGCTGGTGGTCTTGCCAGCATCGTCGGTCTCGGTCTCGTTGGTTGCGGCGGCTCCGGCGCATCCGACGCCGCCGACAAGGGTAGCGCCGCTGCTGCCGAGTCCGTCTCCGGCGAGGTGACCTACGACGGCGCCTCCTCGTTCCAGGCTCTCGTCGAGGCCGCTGCCGAGAAGTTCATGGATGCCAACCCGGACGTCTCCGTCTCCGGCTCGGGTAACGGTTCGGGCAAGGGCCTGACCGCTGTTGCCGCCGGCACCGTCACCATCGGCAACTCCGACGTCTTCGCCGAGACCAAGCTCGAGGCCGACCAGGTCAAGAACCTCGTCGACCACGAGGTTGCCGTCGTGGGCATGGGTCCCGTCGTCTCCAAGAACGTGACGGTCGACGACCTGTCCCTCGAGCAGCTCAAGGGCATCTTCTCTGGCCAGATCACCAACTGGAAGGAGGTCGGCGGCGACGACGCCACCATCGTCGTCCTCAACCGCAAGGCTGGCTCCGGTACCCGCGCCACCTTCGAGGCCGCCGTCTTTGGCGACGAGGCCGTCGACTTTAAGGGCGATGCCGAGCTCGACAAGTCCGGCGATGTCCAGACCCAGATGGCCAGCACCGACAACGCCATCTCCTACCTCGACTTCTCGCACTTCGATGACTCCAAGTTCAACGCCATCAAGGTCGAGGGCGTCGAGCCCAAGAGCAAGAATGTCACTGATGACTCCTTCAAGATCTGGGCTACCGAGCACATGTACTGCTCCAAGGACGCCGACGAGGCCACCAAGGCCTTCCTGGAGTTCATGCTTTCCGACGACGTCCAGGGCAAGCTCGTCGAGGAGCAGGGCTTCATCCCCGTCTCTGCCATGAAGGTCGTCAAGGACGCCAGCGGCAAGGTCTCTGCTAAATAAGTAATCGCCCCGGAAAGGTTTGCAATGGCAAAACAGCTGCCAAAGCGCGACCTTGAGAACGTGGGCCTGGGCGTCACGGGCGCGTGCGTAGCGCTCGTGACGCTTGTCGTTGCCGCGCTCATCTTTATGGTCGCCCAAAAGGGCCTCTCGGCTTTTGTCAAGGACGGCGTCTCGGTCGTCGAGTTTTTCACCGGCACCAAGTGGGACCTGGCCAACACGGCTAAAAACGGCCTGCCCTACACCGGCGCCCTGCCCCTGATTGTCACCTCGTTTGCGGTCATGGTGCTCTCCACGCTCATCGCGCTGCCCATCGCCATCGGCTCTGCCATCTTTGCGGTCGAGATTCGGCCTAAGTTTGGCTCCAAGGTCTTTCAGCCGCTTATTGAGCTTTTGACCGGCATTCCCTCGGTCGTCTTTGGCCTGATCGGCTTTCACGTTGTCGTCGGCCTTATGAAGAGCGTTTTCCACGTGAGCACGGGCCTGGGCATCTTGCCCGGCGCCATCGTGCTGGCCGTCATGATCCTGCCGACCATGACCACGCTTTCGGTCGATGGCCTGCGTGCCGTGCCCGACAGCTACCGACAGGGCTCGCTCGCGCTGGGCTATACCCGCTGGCAGACCATCTGGCACGTGGTGCTCAAGAGCGCCATGCCGTCGCTCATGACCGCGGTCATCCTTGGCATGACCCGCGCCTTTGGCGAGACGCTCGCCGTGCGCATGGTCATCGGCGGTATCGAGGCCATGCCGACGTCGCTGCTGTCGCCGGCGTCCACCATCACCACCACGCTCACCACGTCTATGGCGGTCTATGCCGAGGGCTCGGCCCAGGACGATGTTCTGTGGGCGCTCGGTCTGCTGCTGATGGGCATGAGCCTCATCTTCATCCTGATTATCCATCTCATTGGCCGCAAGGGGGCGAAGGCTCGTGGCTAGCACGCGCATCCATATCGACGAGGCGAGACTCGGGCGTGTCCAAAAGCAGGATCGCATCGCCACGGGCGTGCTGACGGCAATCGTCGCCATCGTCATGCTCATCGTCATCTCCATGGTGGCTTACATCCTGTTCGAGGGCATCTCGACGCTGTTCAAACCTGGCTTTCTCACGGAGCCGTCGCGCGCCAACGGAACCCAGGGCGGCGTGTTCTACCAGCTGTTCGACTCGTTCTATCTGCTGTTGATCACCCTGGTCATCTCGGTGCCCATCAGTCTGGGCGGAGCGGTCTTCCTGGTTGAGTACGCGCCGAACGGCCCTATCCGCGACATCGCCTCTACCGCCATCGAGACGCTGTCCTCGCTGCCTTCCATCGTCGTCGGCATGTTCGGCTTTCTGGTGTTCTCGGTGCAGCTGGGCTGGAAGTACTCCATCATCTCCGGCGCCGTCGCTCTCACCATGTTCAATATCCCCATCCTGGTGCGTGTGATTCAGCAGGCGCTCGAGGACGTGCCACAGGCCCAGCGCGATGCGTGCCTGGCCATGGGCCTCACTCGCTGGGAGGCCACGCTGCACATCCTGATCCCCGAGGCCATGCCTGCCATCGTGACGGGCATCGTGCTTTCGGCCGGTCGCGTGTTTGGCGAGGCCGCAGCACTGCTTTTTACCTCGGGTATGAGCTCGCCGGTTCGCCTGAACTTCTTGAGCTTTAACCTGTCGAGCCCCACCTGCGCCTGGAACGTGTTCCGCCCCGGCGAGTCGCTCGCCGTGCACATCTACAAGATCTATGGCGAAGGCAGCCCCGAGGCCCAGCAGATCGTCTGGGGCACCGCGGCGCTGCTGATGATTTGCGTGCTGCTGTTTAACGTAATCGCCCGCATTGTGGGCAAGCAACTGGCAAGGAAGATGACGGCCGAATGAGCGAGATAAATGCAACGCCCGCAACCGAAGCGGCCGCGTCCGACACCCAGGACTTTCTATCGAGTGTGGGGGAGAGCGAGAAGCGCGTGCGCGTGAGCGGCAAGGCCGTGAGCGACGAGGTCGTGCTCTCCACCAAGGACGTCAACGTGTACTATGGCGACCACCATGCCCTGCACGACACGTCGCTCGACTTTCACAAGGGCGAGATCACGGCGCTCATCGGGCCTTCGGGCTGCGGTAAGTCGACCTTCTTGCGTAGCCTCAACCTTATGAATCGCGAGATTCGCGGCTGCCGCGTGGAGGGCGAGATCAACTATCGCGGGCGCAACGTGAACACCAAGACCGAGAACACCTACGAGTTGCGTCGCTCCATTGGCATGGTGTTCCAGCAGCCCAACCCGTTTCGCAAGTCCATTCGCGACAACATCACGTTTGCGCCTAGGCGCCACGGCATCACCGACCGCGACGAACTCGACCGCATGGTCGAGGAGAGCCTGCGCGGCGCGGCACTGTGGGACGAGGTCAAGGACAAGCTCGACAAGAGCGCCTATGCGCTTTCGGGCGGTCAGCAGCAGCGCCTGTGCATCGCGCGCACGCTGGCGCTCAACCCCGACGTGATCTTGTTCGACGAGCCCTGCTCGGCGCTCGACCCCATCTCGACGCTGGCGATCGAGGACCTGATGTCATCGATCGTTGCCGACCGCGCCATCGTCATCGTGACGCACAACATGGAGCAGGCGTCGCGTGTGTCCAACCGCACGGCGTTCTTCTACATGGGCGATATGGTCGAGTACGACGAGACCGACGAGATTTTCCAACGGCCCAAGGATAAGCGGCTGAATGATTACCTCACCGGCATGTTCTCCTAGTCCGGGACATGCTTGAGGCCCGCGGCGGCCACGGTTGCCACGGGACTGATTGGAGAGGCGGGTCATCTCTTTTGGGAGATGGCCCGCCTTTTTGTGTCGTGTGCGGCCCGCCTTTTCGCTGCTATTATGGACAACGTTGAATTTCTACGAAGGAGCAGGGCATATGGCGATTCTTTTGGGATGCGATTCCGTCAGCCTAGAGTTTCCCACCAAGCATATTTTCGATAGCGTGACGCTCGGCGTGGGCGAGGGCGACCGTATTGGTATTGTCGGTAAAAACGGCGACGGCAAGTCGACGCTGCTGAGCGTGCTCGCCGGCACGCTGGAGCCCGACGACGGCCGCGTGACGCATCGTCGCGGCACCACGATCGGCCTGCTCGGCCAAAAGGACCAGCTTGTCGACACCGACACCGTGCACCATGCCGTCGTGGGCGACACGCCCGAGTATGAGTGGGCGTCGAGCCCCCGCACGCGCCAGATCCTCGCCGGTCTCATTAGCGATGTGCCCTGGGAGGGCACGGTGGGCGAGCTTTCGGGTGGCCAGCGCCGCCGCGTGGACCTCGCGCGCCTGTTGATCGGCGACTACGACGTGCTCATGCTCGACGAGCCCACTAACCATCTGGACATGCGCACCATCAACTGGCTTGCACGCCATCTTAAGGCTCGCTGGCAGCGCGGTCAGGGCGCCATGCTCGTGGTCACGCACGATCGCTGGTTCTTGGACGAGGTCTGCACCAGCATGTGGGAGGTCCACGACGGCCAGGTCGATCCCTTCGAGGGCGGCTACTCCGCATATATCCTGCAGCGCGTGGAGCGCGACCGCATGGCCGCGGTTACCGAGGAACGCCGTCGCAACATGGCGCGCAAGGAGCTCGCGTGGCTGAGCCGCGGCGCCCAGGCGCGTTCCACCAAGCCCAAGTTTCGCGTTGATGCCGCTCGCGAGCTGATCGCCGACGTGCCGCCCGTGCGTGACGAGCTGGAGCTCAAGCGCCTCGCCGTGAGCCGCCTGGGCAAGCAGGTTATCGATGTGGTCGACGTGGACGCCGGCTATGCGGATACCGATGGCGCGCCCAAGCAGGTACTCTCCGACGTGACCTGGCTCATTGGTGCGGGCGACCGCTATGGTCTTTTGGGCGAGAATGGCGCTGGCAAGTCGACGCTGCTTGATGTGATCCAGGGCAAAATTGCGCCCACGCGCGGCCGCGTGAAGATTGGCCAGACAGTGCGCTTTGGCGTGCTGTCGCAGCAGCTCGAGGAGCTCGAACCCTACATGGGCGACACGATCCGAGAGGTGCTCAGCAACTATAAGAAGTACTACGTCATCGACGGCAAGGAGACTTCGCCCGAGAAGCTCTGCGAGCGTCTGGGCTTTACGACGCAGCAGCTCTGGAGTCGCATCGGCGATCTTTCGGGCGGCCAGCGCCGTCGCCTGTCGCTGCTACTGACAATCCTGGACGAGCCCAACGTGCTCATCCTGGACGAGCCCGGCAACGACCTGGATACCGACATGCTGGCGATTGTCGAGGATCTGCTCGACGGCTGGCCCGGCACGCTGATCCTGGTGACGCACGACCGCTTTTTGATGGAGCGCGTGACCGACCAGCAGTGGGCGCTGCTCGACGGCCACCTGACGCATATGCCCGGTGGCGTGGACCAGTACCTGCGCCTGTGCAACGCCACCGCCGAGGGCGAGCCCGTGGGCGCGCCGAGCGCCAAGACCGGCACGTTTGACACCGGTGCCGCGGCAGCTGCGGCCGAAAAGCCCAAGTCGAGCGGTCAGCCCAACGGCCTGTCCAACGCCGAGCGCCAGAAGCTCCGCCGCGAGGTGAGTTCGCTCGAGCGCAAGATGGAGACGCAGCGCGCCCGCGTTGAGGAGGCCGAGGCCGCGATGGCCCAAGTCGATCCCACCAACTACACGGCGCTCGGCGAGCAGCAGGCAAAGATCGACGAGGCTCACGCCGCCATGGACGAGCTGGAGATGGCGTGGCTCGAGGCGAGCGAGAAGCTCGAGGGCGAGGAGTAGACGAGGATGATCAAAGCCGCGTTTTTCGATATCGACGGCACGCTGCTGAGCTTTAAGACCCACCGGATTCCGGCGTCGGCGCAGCAGGTGCTCGACAGCTTTCACGAGCAGGGGATCGCATGCGTGATCGCCACGGGCCGTCCGACCTACCAGATGCCGGACTGGCTGTTCGACCTGGGCTGGGATGCGTACATTACGCTCTCGGGTCAACACTGTTTTGATGCCGAGGGGGTTTACCGCAGCTGTCCGATCGATCCGGACGACGTTGCGGTGATTGTGGACCAGGTGGCGCAGGGGCGCTATGACTCGCTGTGCATGCAGGGCGAGAACTCGTTTGTGAACCGCCTGTCCGAGCGCGTGGTGACGGCTGGCAGCAACGCGGGAATCGTCTACCACGAGGAGCCGTTTGAGCACGCCTTTGACGCACCGGTCTACCAGTTCTGCGCCTTTGTGGACCCGGCCGACGAACATATCGTGACCGACGCCGTGTCGCATTCGCTCACCACGCGCTGGTGCGACCTGTTCTGCGACATTATTCCCGCTAACGGCGGCAAGGACCTGGGCGTGGCGGCGACGCTCGAGCGGCTTGGTATCGACGCGAGCGAGGCGATTGCCTTTGGCGACGGCGAGAACGACCTGTCGATGTTTGCCGCCGTGGGCACGAGTGTGGCCATGGGCAACGCACAGGACACGGTGAAAGCTGCGGCGACCTATGTGACGACTGCCGTGGACGACGACGGCATCTACAACGCCGCGAAGCACTTTGGATTGATGTAACTGCGGGCCGGCACCTGGCACCTGGGGACACTCCTTGCGGGGCGTCCCCATTTTGTTTTCGTCCCGCACGTTTTGTGAAACACGGCTAACTTTTAGGCAAAGTAGTAAGACATGGGCAACTTTTGCGGTAAAGTTAGCCGTGGAAAGTATCCAAAGGCTAACTAGCAATCATCGCGAAAGGCGGCCCATGGCCCTACGTGAATCCGGAGAAGACTATCTCGAATCGATCTACGTTCTGTCGGAACGCCAGGGCATCGTGCGCTCGATCGACGTTGCGGAGTACCTCGGCGTAACCAAGGCGAGCGTTTCCAAGGCCATGGCGACGCTGGAAAGCAACGGCTATGTCGAAATGGGCAAGCGCGACGTTCATCTGACGGAGCGTGGTCTGGAGGTCGCTCGCCAAATGTGGGAGCGTCACTGCTTTTTCGTGGGGCTGCTGGAGGATGCGGGTGTTTCGGCTGAGGTCGCGTCGCAAGAGGGCTGCCACATGGAGCACTGCCTGAGCGAGGCAAGCTTCGAGAAGCTACGGGCGATGTTGGGCCGGGAAGATGTAGCGGGTCCAACAACAGAAGCCTAACTGTCCCACGGTAGCGCAGAGTTCACGCAAAGCGCGAACCAGCGACTGGGACCAGCGGCCCTTTCGGCCAAGTCCATTTCAGCAAAGGAACCCCGCTAGCAAGCGATGCCTAAGAACCGCCAGCAACGTTACTGCAGGCCGGGACCGGGCTTGGTTTTGAAAACACTCCGCAGCGCGAGGCCCGCCT
>CABUUG010000035.1 GCA_902494605.1 uncultured Collinsella sp. | reverse complement strand
GGCTTTGGTGGCAACCGTGGTGGCTATGGCGACCGCGGCGGCAACCGTGGCGGCTTCGGCGGCAACCGTGGTAACGACCGCGGCGGTCGCGGTGGCGACCGTGGCGGCCGCAACGGTGGCGGCTTCCGCGGTAACCGTTTTTAGTTACGGCGTTTTACCAAACGCCGTAACGGGCCGACGCTGCGCGGGCCGCATTTGGACAATCTGACGTTCAACTTCAAGGGCGCGACCAGAAGGTCAGCGCCCTTTCGTTTCACGTCACCTTGCCTCAAATGCGACCCGCTCGCTGTCCGTCCTCTGCCTGCGGCGTTGTCTTGCTCCGGATGCGGCAGTTAGGGACGTTCCTTTTCTGCCGGCAGCTTGGGACACTCCTTGTAGTCATTGGGGACGTTCTTAAACGACTACATAGAACAAGAGTGGATGATCTCCCGGTTTGAGCCTGCATTCAAGCTCAAAGTGGGAGATTATCCACTCTCATTTCGTTTGTTGATTTCGATGCCTACATTTGTAGGAACAGTTCGTGGAGGCGGGTGTCTTCGTCGAGTTCGGGGTGGAAGGTTACGCCGAGCTGGTTGTCTTGGCGGGCGGCGACGATGCGGCCATCGACTTCGGCCAGGGCCTCGGCATCGCCGTGCACCTCAACGATGCGGGGCGCGCGGATAAACGTCAGCGGCACTTCACCGTCGATGCCGGCTACCTGCCCCTTGGTTCGAAAGCTGCCGAGCTGCCTGCCGTAGGCATTGCGCTCGACGAGCACATCCATGGTTGCCAGGCGCGGCGTCCCCTTATCGTCGTGGGCGGCAAGGTCGCGCGCCAGCAGAATCAAGCCGGCGCAGGTGCCCAGGACGGGCATGCCTTCAGCGATACGGGCACGAAGCTCCTCGAGCATGCCGAGCTCGGCAAGCAGCTTCCCTTGAACGGTGGACTCGCCGCCGGGAAGTACCAGACGGTCAAAGTCCTGCTTCAAATCAGCCGCCTGCCTCAGCTCAATACAGTGTGCGCCAAGCCCGGATAGTCTTGCCTCGTGCTCGGCAAAAGCGCCTTGGACCGCCAGCACGGCGACCGTTTGGTCTGCATAATCGCTCATGTGCGATCCTTTCTGCCGGACTAGCGTCCGCGCTCCTCCATGATGATTTCGATCTCGTCGGCGTTGATGCCCACCATGGCCTCGCCCAGGTCCTCCGAAAGCTCGGCGATGAGCTTGGCATCGGTGAAGTTTGCCACGGCCTTGACGATGGCGGCGGCGCGCTTGGCGGGGTCGCCGCTCTTAAAGATGCCCGAGCCGACAAAGACGCCCTCGGCGCCCAGTTGCATCATCAGCGCGGCGTCGGCAGGGGTCGCTACGCCGCCGGCGGCAAAGTTCACAACGGGAAGCTTGCCCGTGGCATGGACCTCGCGCACCAGCTCGACCGGAACCTGCAGTTGCTTGGCTGCCTCAAAGAGCTCATCATCGCGCAGGGCAACAACGTCACGGATCTGCTTTTGGATCTTGCGCATGTGACGCACGGCCTGAACGACGTCGCCCGTACCCGGCTCACCCTTGGTGCGAATCATCGTGGCGCCTTCGGCAACACGGCGCAGCGCCTCGCCCAGATCACGGGCGCCGCAGACAAACGGCACGTCAAACTGGGTCTTGTCGATGTGATAGACGTCATCGGCAGGGGAGAGAACCTCGGACTCATCGATGTAGTCGATCTCGATGGCCTGCAGGACCTGCGCCTCGACAATGTGGCCGATGCGGCACTTGGCCATAACAGGGATGGAGACGGCCTCCTGGATGCCCTTGATCATCTTGGGGTCACTCATGCGCGATACGCCGCCGGCGGCGCGGATGTCGGCCGGGATGCGCTCGAGAGCCATGACGGCGCAGGCGCCCGCCTCCTCGGCGATGCGTGCCTGCTCGGGCGTGGTGACGTCCATGATGACGCCACCCTTGAGCATCTGCGCGAGCTCGCGATTGAGTTTGACGCGATCGGCCTTGCTGGTCTGTTCTGCCATGGTTGCTCCCTTGGTTGGCATGTGCATTGCTTGACGGAACATCCTATCGGGGAGCTGGGTATGGCAAAATACTCAGTTTTCGAGATAATAATAAGGTCAGCTTAATACCAGATTGAACAGCTCGATAAGGTCAGGTGGCAAACTCATGCTTGACTACAATTTGGAAAAACGTGGCGAGGCATCGCTTTATGAGTATGTTTACCAGCAAATTCGAGATGATATTGTTGCTGGACGTATTGCGGCGGGGGAGCATCTTCCGTCTAAGCGCGCCTTTGCCAGTCATCTGGGAATCAGTGTCATTACCATCGAGAATGCATATAGCCAGTTACTTGCCGAGGGCTATATTTGCTCAATGCCGCGTCGTGGCTACTACGCTTGCGAGCTTCCGGATGCACCGGTTTTGGCTTCGGCTGCGGAGGGCATCGACCGAGATGCCGCCTCTGCTGGTCCCAGCGCGCATGATGTCAACGGACAGGTTGAGCTGTTCGATGCACTTTCTCCTTCCGCTTTGGAGGCGGCGCGGCTTTGGCAAAGCGCACTGCGGGCGACGCTGACATCCGAAGACGAGCGCGAGATCTTTTCGCCCGCACCGGCACAGGGCACCGTTCGGCTACGATGCGCAATTGCTCATCATCTGCGCGGGACGAGGGGTATGAATGTCGACCCCAATAACATTGTTATCGGCGCGGGCGCTCAGCTGCTCGATACCATGTTGGTTCAGTTGCTTGGCGCTGACAAGGTGTATGCCGTTGAGGACCCGGGCTATTTACGTCTGACGCGCATTTATCAGGCTATGGGCTGCAAAGTTCGACATATCCCGTTGGATGATGAGGGGGTGGACTTGAGCGCTCTGCAGAAAACCGGGACCGATGTACTTCACCTGATGCCGTCTCACCAATATCCAACCGGCCTTGTGACGAGCATTGCGCGTCGCTATGCGCTTCTGAGCTGGGCCGCCGAGCGACCAGGTCGGTATCTCATCGAAGATGACTTTGATTGTGAGTTTCGCCTTGCCGGGAAGCCGATTCCCGCGCTCGCGTCGATCGATGCCGCCCAGTCGGTTATATACACCAACACGTTTTCGAAGAGCCTTTCATCGGCGTTGCGTTTGGCGTACATGGTGTTGCCCGATGAGTTAATGGAGCGGTTTAGGCGCAACCTTGGTTTCTACGCCTCGTCGGTGAGCTCTGTTGATCAGGTCGCTTTGGCGCGTTTGCTGGAATCGGGTGATTACGAGCGACATGTGAACCGCGTGCGCGTTCGTGCTCGCGAGGCGCGTGATGGCCTGATGGCGCTTGTGCGGAAGGTATTTCCGGCAGGAGAGGTCTCGATCGAGCATGCAGACGCGGGCCTTTACAGTATCGTGGTTGCGGAGCGTGGAACGGGCAGAAGCACTTTTGCACGGGCCCTCACGCGCTCGAGCATCCCTTTTATCGATATCGGTGACTGTTTTTGGTGTGCCGATGGCGCATCTGTCCCTGAAAACACAACTCAAATTCTTGTTCAGTATGACGATCTGAGTCCAAAAGTACTAACAACCTTGGAATTGCAGCTAATGGGGGGGCACTCTGCAACCTAAGTGAGTAGACTTTTAGCACTTTGGCGACCAGGCAGTTTTGTAACAAGCTATCTACCTGCGGTTTTGAAAAGCAGGATGACCGGCCTGCTCGGGATGTTCAAAAAAGTCTACTCACTTGCCGCGCAAAGCTTCTGCATGAGAAAAAAATGGGGTTTTCAACAGGGCTTCGTCCAGCTCTCGGCAAGCTTTTGGCCAGTTGGGGAGGGCTGTTGAAAACTTGGCAGTCCGTTCGGCGCCATTTTTGGTGCGTTCGCGCCAATGCGTGACTGACTGGGTTGAAATTCGTGTTTTCCTGTGCCTATGAAGGATCTACTTTGTGACATATCGGCTTTTAGGTACTGGCGTTTGCCTCCTCAAGTCCGCGCTTTGTGTCCGCCGCTTCCACGGCCGGAAGAAGACCGGCAGCGATATGACCTTGCCCGTAACCCGACGGCTGCGGTTGTGCTCGGCTTTCCGTTGTATACATTGGTCCGGACGAGAAACAAGCGGACTTGTCCTGCCAGTATCAGACAGCGGCTGTTTCTTGGTGAGCTCCCCAGGGAATCCGTGCTGGAAACGGAGCATGGGTTTTTGGTCACGTCTCCTCTACTGACGGCATTTATCATGTCTCGACATCTGACGGATCTCCAGCTTCTTTTTGTGTTGGCAGAGATGTGCGGCTTGTTTGCGGTGTGTGCCCTGCCAGCGGCACTTGAGGCGGAGCTTTCGCGTGCATTTGATTCGGGCGCGATTTCGATAACGTTCGGTTGGGTGCGCTGCCCGTCCGAGGACGGCACCGCCTCAAATTTATGGCGTCGAGACGCTTTGGTTTTGGGCGGAGACCTTGACCGTTTTTGTTCAGATGTTTGCGGGATGCGTTACGGCAATAGATTTATGGCGGTATCGCAACTCGTTCCATTGGGTGCCGCGTCGCCTTTTGAGGTCGAGGCGTATTTATTGCTTGGACTGCCGCGAGCCCTGGGAGGCGAAGGGTTTTGCGGCATAGAGCTCAATGTCGAAGTGACGTTGAGCACAAGTGCTCGAGCGATTGTGGGAAAGTCCCGTGTGTATATCGATCTACTTCTGTCTTCGCCGGACGGCGGACGACAGGTGGCCATTGAATGTCAGGGAAAGGCCTCGCACGGACGCGCAGGGGATGGCTTGCGTGATGCTGACCGCATGACGGCCCTTCAGGCCATGGGCTACGATGTGCTTCTCCTGACACACAGACAGATATCCGATGAGGATAGATTCCGCGCGATCGTTAAGGCCGTATGCAGGATGCTCGATGCTGAATATCGTGATAAAAGCTCGGATGAGCAAAGGGCTGAGGCATTACTCCGATCTGAACTATTCATTGACTGGACAAAATTGGGAGTAATCGACGGAAAGATGCCCGCTAGACACAAAATGGCTCGATCGTGGACGGCTGCGGTTTTAAGTGAGTAGACTTTTGGCACTTTGGCGACCAAGCCGTTTTGCAACAAGTCATTTACCTGCGGCTTTATAAAGCAATATGGATGGCGTGCTCGGCAAGTTCCAAAAAGTCTACTCACTTAGTTTTTGACGAGAAGCCGATGCCGAAGGCGGTCCTATTTCAGGGCGTTAACAAGTTCATGAGGCACGAAAAAGGCCCGAACCAATACGGTCCGGGCCTCATCGAGCTTGAGGTTGTGTCTCAGGCGGTTGGCTTAGCCAAAGTAGCGCTTGAGCAGGCCGGCGAAAGCCTTGCCGTGGCGGGCCTCGTCGCGAGCCATCTCGTGCACGGTGTCGTGGATGGCATCGAGGCCAGCGGCCTTGGCGCGCTTGGCAAGATCGGTCTTGCCGGCGGTGGCGCCGTTCTCGGCCTCAACGCGCATCTCGAGGTTCTTCTTGGTGGAGTCGGTCACGACCTCGCCCAGGAGCTCGGCGAACTTGGCGGCATGCTCGGCCTCCTCGTGGGCAGCCTTCTCCCAGTACAGGCCGATCTCGGGATAACCCTCGCGATGAGCGACGCGAGCCATGGCCAGGTACATACCGACCTCGGAGCACTCGCCCTCAAAGTTGGCGCGCAGGTCGGCAACGATGTCCTCGGAGACGCCCTCCATCTTGGCGACGCCCACGACGTGCTCGGCAGCCCACTCGAGCTGACCCTCCTCCTGCTTCAGGAAACGAGAACCGGGAACGCCGCACTGGGGGCACTTAAAATCCTCGGGCAGCTGGTCGCCGTCGAACTCTTCCACATAACCGCAAACGGGGCAAACAAACTTCATGATTCGATCCTTTCGATCGATGGCGATTGCGCGCTCGTCCGGTCCCGTAAGGGCCCTCTCCGGACGTGCGTCTTGACGAGTTCTATTATCCATAAATGCAACCAAATGTGAAGCCTATTAGGAATGATTTTTAATAAAACAATTTTGAGATATGAAGATGTTGATTGATTAACGATTGGCGTGCCGTCTGCGATCTCTGCTGAGTACAATCGGTCGAGCAAATGTTGACCAATCAACAAATGAGGAGCTTCCTTTATGCATCTAGCCCGTCGTGCCTGGTGCCGAACATGTCAGACGGTTTTTCGCATTGCATTGCCGATCCTGCCCTATACCGAGCCACGCATTTTGGAGCATGCCGAGGATGTGCCCGCAGTGCTTCAAAAGCGCTCGATCCAGAAGGTCCTTATCGTGACAGATCCTGGTATTGCACGTTTGGGGCTCACGGCATCACTCGAGCGCGCGCTTACGGCTCAGGGGATTGCCGTTACGGTCTATGCCGAAACGCGCGCGAACCCCACGGTCTCGAATGTGGAGGAAGCGGCGGCGCTGTATCGCGAGAGCGCCTGCCAGGCCATTATCGGCTTTGGTGGCGGTTCGGCCATGGACTGCGCCAAGGGTGTGGGGGCGCGCATTGCGCAGCCAAACAAGCCCATCAACAAGATGCGCGGCCTGCTGCGGATTCATCGTCGCCTGCCGCTGCTCATCGCCGTTCCCACCACGGCAGGCACGGGAAGCGAGGCCACGCTTGCGGCGGTTATTACCGATGACGAGACGCACTACAAGTACCCCATTAACGACTTTGTGCTTATCCCGCGCTTTGCGGTGCACGACCCCGAGTTTACGTGCGGCTTGCCCGCTTCCATTACGGGGCAGACGGGCATGGACGCCCTGACGCATGCCGTTGAGGCCTTTATCGGGCGAAGCACCACGCCCTATACGCGTAAGATGGCGCGACAGGCGGTGCAGCTTATCCACGACAATTTGCTCGAGGCCTATGAGCATGGTGACGACATGTGCGCTCGTCGCAATATGCTTTTGGCGGCGTATAAGGCGGGCGTTGCGTTTACCCGCTCCTATGTCGGATATGTGCATGCCATCGCGCACAGTTTGGGCGGCCGATACGGAATTCCGCACGGTTTGGCCAACGCGATCATCCTGCCGCACATGCTTCGCGCTTATGGTGACGCCGCCGCCCCCAAGCTTGCCGATCTTGCTCGCATGGCGGGCATTGCGCCGGCTACCGCGCAGGATAGTCTTGCGGCCGAGGCCTTTATCGATTGGGTCGACCGCATGAACGAGGCCCTGGGAATCCCCAAATATGTCTTGGGCATTCGCCGCTCTGACATTCCCGAGATGGCGGCGCATGCCGATGCCGAGGCCAATCCGCTATACCCCGTTCCGCTTCTAATGGACCGCTTGGAGCTCGAGCATATGTACGAAGTCGTTGCAGGTGGTATGTTTGAGGACGAGAATTAGGAGGGTCCATGAACACCGAGGAAATTGCGCGCATCGTCGGCGATCAGCGCGCCTACTTTAAGACGCACGCCACGTTTGATGTCGATGCTCGACGTCGCGCGCTCGTGAGTTTACGCGATGCGGTGCGGGCCCACGAGGCCGATATCGCTCATGCGCTCAAGACCGATTTGGGAAAGTCGCATGACGAGGCCTATATGTGCGAGATTGGCACATCGCTTTCCGAGATTCGACATCAGATTGCGCATGTGGCCCGATGGAGTCGTCCGCGCCTGCGTCCGTGCGACCTCGCTAACGCCGTGAGCGTGTGCAAAACGCAAGCCGTGCCCTATGGCGTCACGCTCATCATGGCTCCGTGGAACTACCCGTTTTTGCTAACACTCGAGCCGCTCGCCGGCGCCCTTGCCGCGGGCAATACCGTGGTCATCAAGCCGAGTGCCTATGCTCCGGCATCGAGCGCGGTGCTCAAGCAAATCTGTGAAGAGGCATTTGATCCGCGCCTGGTGACGGTTGTCGAGGGCGGGCGCGCCGAGAACGAAGCGTTGCTCGATGAGTGCTGGGACAAGATCTTCTTTACCGGTAGCGTTCCGGTCGGCAAGCTCGTCATGGAGCGCGCGAGTAAAAACCTCACGCCCGTGACGCTTGAGCTGGGCGGCAAGAGCCCCTGCATCGTGGATGCGACGGCAAACTTGAAGGTCGCGGCACGGCGTATCGCCTTTGGCAAATGGCTCAACGTAGGGCAGACCTGCGTGGCGCCCGACTACCTGCTGGTCGATACGCGCGTGCACGACGAGCTGCTGGGCCTCATCAAGGAAGAGGTCCGCCGTATGTTTGGCGAGCATCCGCTCGATAACGAGGATTACGGGCATATCGTCAATGCTAAGCATTTTGCGCGCGTGCGCGGGCTGATCGATCCCGATAAGGTCGTGCTGGGAGGCACGGCGCGCGAGTCGTCGCTCAAGATTGAGCCGACGATCCTAGACGGCGTGACCCCCGATGACGCCGTGATGCAGGAGGAGATCTTCGGTCCCATCTTGCCGGTGCTGACGTTTGAGAGCCTAGACGAGGCCGAAGCGTTTATTACGGATCGTCCGACGCCGCTGGCCCTGTATATCTTTAGTCAGGACCGCGCAGTTCAGCAGCGCTTCGTGCGTTACGTGCCCTTTGGCGGTGGCTGTGTCAACGACACGATCATGCACTTGGCTACGAGCCATATGGGCTTTGGCGGCATGGGCGCGAGCGGTATGGGGCAGTACCATGGACGCGAGAGCTTCGATACGTTTAGCCACAAGAAGAGTATCGTGAACAAGGCAACTTGGCTGGACGTGCCGTTTCGGTATGCGCCCTACGCAAGCTGGAAGCACAAGTTCGTGCGCATGTTTGTGCATTAGAAAAGGGCGCAGGTAATACGAACAAGTGTTCCTATTACCTGCATTTTGCGTTAGACTACTGTTATGGAGCACGGATGGGCCAACTCCCTTTAGAAGGGATTTGGTATGAACGTAAGCGATGTTATTTCGTTATTGGCGTTGTTGATTGCGGCTATCGAACTCGGTCTGTTTATCGGCCGAATGAAATAGCCGCCCCCGCGTAAGCGAAGACGGCCACTTCTCACGATGAAAACGTGTATCGGAGTTGGCAAGACCCGCGGCAACGGGTGCCATCCGTGTTCCTATCTTATCTGCAAGCGTTCTGTCGCGCAAGCGTTGAGGCAAACGATTGAAGGACGCAGACAGGATGTATTTGTGTCCGCACGGGACCGTAGACTTCTCAATAAGGTTACACACCGGTTTATCCGGCCGTTAGAGGAGCTGCTATGTACGAGCCTTCGCGTGTTCTTCTGTCGTTTCATATCGCAGGATTTCAATATGCCGACGGCGCTTTGGTCCTAGGCGATCTTAAAGCGGGCGATAAACTGACACTGTGTGCCGAGCGCGATAATCCCCATGATCCCGAGGCAGTTGCGATCTACTATGGCAAGACCAAACTTGGCTACGTTCCGGGAAACGAGGTCGGTCCACTGTCCTTGATGATGTATTACGGCCACGAGGACGTGTTTGAGGCCCGCGTGCAACAGGTTGCCCCCGAGCGCAGCCCGTGGCACCAGGTGCGCGTTGGCCTCTATGTGGTGGATGCCCGCTAATCGGTAAGGGAGGCTGCCATTCTTGACGACGATGACCTGTTCGATTTGACGGATGATCCGTTTGAGTGGGATATGCTACTCGATGACGATGAGCTGGAGCAGGATCGCAAAAAGCAAAAGGATAAGAACGCCCAGGGCAAAGGTTCGAATAAAAAGGACGAGTGCCGCCGCGGACTGTTCGGCGGGCTCTTTGGCTAACCGCCGCATCGCTGTGTCTGTATACTTAGCACGAGTTGGATGCATTGCGAAATGAGGGCATAGACGATGATGTGGTTTACCGCCGACCTGCACCTGGGCGATACGAATATCTTGCACGACATGGATCGACCGTTTGATTCGGTCGAGGAGATGAACCGCAAGGTCATCGATGCCATCAATGAGTGCGTGGCTGCGGACGACCGCCTCTATATCCTGGGAGACTTTACGTATCGCTTGCCCATGGCGGAGGCGGTGCGCCTGCGCGAGCGTATCGAATGCAAGAATGCGACGCTCATCCGCGGTAACCATGACGGCGACTGGGAAGATCCCGACGCCCCGCAAATTTGGGAAGACGTGCGCGATTACCTGGAGATTGCTCCCGGCTATGCCAAGGGTCATCGTCTGGTGATGAGCCACTACCCCATGCTCAGCTGGAACGGCAAGGCACGTGGCGCCATTATGCTGCATGGGCATATCCACAGCAGGGGTGACCGCACCAACGCACGCAACCGCGATCGCGAGCGCCCCATTTACCGCTACGATGTGGGCCTCGACGCCAATGACTACAAGCCCGTAAGTCGTGATCAAATCCTCGGCTATTTTGGACTGTAATTTTCAAACTGTCACTCAAACCACCACAAAGGGGACAGGCACCTTTGTGGTGGTTCTGGCGCCGTTGCCATTATGGCGGCGGCGCCTTTTTTGTCCGTGCGGCGCGGTAGAGTGTAGGCGGTCGAAATTTGCGTCCATCGAGGAGCTGCTATGAACGAGATTAAGTGCCCGCATTGCGGCGAAGTTTTTAAGGTCGATGCGTCCGGCTATGCGGATATCGTCAAGCAAGTACGCGATGCCGAGTTTTCGCGCGACCTGGACGAGCGTGTGAAGGCAGTCCAGCGCGAGGGCGAGCAAGCGCTGGAGCTTGAGCGCTCGCGTTCGACGGCTGCCTTGCAAAAGGCAGAGTCTCAGCGCAACGCTCAGCTTGTCGAGCAGAAGAACACTGCGGATCAGAAACTGGCGCAAGAGGTTGCCAAGCGCGATGCTGAGCTTGCCGAGCTGCGCGCTAAGCTCGAGGGCGCTGCCGCAGAGCGCGAGAGTGCAAGCCAGCGCGCGGCGGTAGAGGCACGAGCCAATGCTCAAAAGGAAAATGCCGAACTCCAGCGTGAGATTGATAGCCTGCGTGCGCAGCTTGGGCGCAAAGATGACGAAGCAAAGCTTGCCGAGTCGGCGGCGCGCAACGCTGCTCAAAACGATTTAGCTGCACGCGACGCTCAGATTGCCGAGCTGCAGGCCAGGCTTGCCGCGGCGGACAAGGCCCAGGAGATGGCGCTTGCCGCTGCCGCGGCAGAGTCGCAGCGTGAGCTCGATGCCGCTCGCAGCGAGGCCGAGCGCGCGCTTGCTGACTATCGCGCGAAGGTGCAAGAGAAGTTTTCCGCCGCAAAGGCTCAGTCCGAGCAAGAGGCCGAGGGCCTGCGTGCCCAGCTGCGCGAGCAGGAACTGATGGCAAAAATGAACCTGTCAGAGGCGGTCGCCGCGGCGGAACGAGAGCGCGATGAGGCACGTGCCAAGCTGACGAGCGAGCTGGCGGTGCGCGATTCTCGCGAGGAGCAAGCCAAGGCGGCACACGAGCTCGAGCTTGCGCAGGCCAAGCGCGCGAGCGATGACCTGATTCGCTACAAGGACGAAGAGATTGAGCGCCTTAAGGACATGAAGGTCCGCCTGTCCACCAAGATGGTGGGCGAGTCGCTCGAGCAGCACTGCGAGACCGAGTTTAACCGTCTGCGCATGACGGCGTTTCCTAACGCGTACTTCGAGAAGGATAACGATGCGTCCGAGGGCACCAAGGGCGACTTTATCTTCCGCGAGTGCGACGCAAGCGGTAACGAGGTCATTTCGATTATGTTCGAGATGAAAAACGAGAACGACGAGACCGCGACCAAGCACAAAAACGAGGACTTCTTTAAGAAACTCGATCACGATCGTCGCCAGAAAGGCTGTGAGTACGCGGTGCTCTGCACACTGCTCGAGCCCGAAAGCGAGCTCTATAACGCAGGGATAGTCGACGTGAGTTACCGCTATGAGAAGATGTACGTGATCCGCCCGCAGTTCTTCATTCCCATGATCACGCTGCTGCGCAACGCCGCCATGGGTTCGCTGCGCTATAAGCAGGAGCTGGCGGAGTACAAGCAGCAGAACATCGACGTCACGAACTTCGAGGCCAAGATGGAGAAGTTCAAGAACGACTTCGGCCGCAACTATGAGCTTGCGAGCCGTAAGTTCCAGACGGCGATCGAGGAGATTGACAAGACGATTAGCCATCTGCAGAAAACCAAGGAGGCATTGCTGTCCTCCGAGAACAATTTACGTCTAGCCAACAAGAAGGCCGACGATCTTACCATTCGCAAGCTTACCTGGGGCAACAAGACCATGAAGGCGGCGTTTGACGAGGCGCGCGGGGCTGCGACAGGGGCAAACGATGAGCCCGCCGAGGCGGATTCGTATGAGGTCGAGGATGCCGAGTAAGGCATAGCGTATAGTGCAAAAGTGGGGCCGCTGGCGATATTGCCAGCGGCCCCGTTTCGTTCCGGTAAGTTCGGCTAGTCTTCGAGCAGGTCCTCGATAAAGCCGACACGGTAGTTTTTGAAGATGACCTCGCCGCCGTCTTGCGTGGCGTCCAGGTCGACATCGCCCATGATGCCAAAGTCGTGGTCGCCATCCTCGTCGGCAAAGATCTGGTGCACGTGCCATACGTGCGCGGTCTTCTCGTCGGACTCGTCAATGGAAAACATCGCGGCGCTGCGGGCATCTCCGTCGGTGAGGATTTCCTCGTGCTGCTCGTGGTAAGCGTCGAGTGCTTTTTGCCAGCGGATCTCGCTCATGCCCCAGTCCTCGTCGAGTTCGCCCAGGTCGCGAACGTGCTCGCGGGCGGCAAGGGTCACGCGGCGGAAGAGCGCGTTGCGCACCAACAACGTGCAGCCGCGGCGGTCCGCCACGACCTCGTCGATGCCCTGCGGCGGCGCGGCGTCGAGGGCTGCCGGGTTGCCGGCGTTCTCCCACTCGTCCACCAGACTCGAGTCGACCGAGCGCACCACAAAGCCCAGCCACGAGATAATGTCGCGCAGGCGCTCGTCGCGCTTCTCGATGGGCACGGTGCGGTCGAGTGAACGGTAGGCCTCTGCCAGGTAACGCAGCAAAATGCCCTCGGAGCGGGCGATGCCGAGCTTTTGGATATAGCCCTTAAAGTCGCTCGCGCTCTCCAGCATGTCGCGCAGGACGCTCTTGGGCGAGAGCTGGTAGTCGTTGGCCCAAGGTACTTCTTGGCAGTACTTGTCGAAGGCGGCATCGAGCAAGTCCTCGAGCGGCTTTTCGTAGGTGACGTCCTGAATGCGCTCCAGGCGTTCCTCATATTCGACGCCGTCAGCCTTCATTTCGGCCATCGCGCGGTCGCGCGCGGCGCGCTCCTGCGCGCGCAATACCTGCTTGGGGTCCTCGAGCGTTGCCTCGACCATCGAGATCAGATCCATGGTATAGGTCTCACTCTCGGGATCGAGCAGCTCCAGCGCGGCAAGCAAAAACGGCGAGAGCGGCTGGTCGAGCGCAAAGTCCTCGGGCAGATCGACCGTCAGTGCATAGTCGATGTCTGGCGCGGCGTCAGCCGGGGCGTCGGGTGCGGGCGGCACCTCGGTGCGAACGACGACGCCGGAATCGATGAGCGTGGCGAAGATTTCGTCGGCGCGAACCTCGAGCTTGGCCTTTTCCTCGGGGGTCTGCAAGCTCGTCTCGATGAGGTCGTGTACGCGGGCTCGGGCATCGCCGCCCTGCTCGACCACGCTAATCACCATGGAGTGCGTGATGCGCAGGCGCGGCTTGAGCGTCTCGGGCTGCGTCTCGATCAGGCGCTCAAAGGTCTGCTTGTTCCAGGTGACAAAGCCCTCGGGGGCCTTCTTCTTTTTAATCTTGCGGAGCTTCTTGGGGTCGTCGCCCGCCTTGGCCATGAGTTTGGCGTTCTCGATCTCGTGCTCCGGGGCCTCGGCGATGACCATGCCCTCGGTATCGAAGCCCGAGCGGCCGGCGCGACCGGCAATCTGATGGAACTCGCGGGCGCGCAGGCGACGCATCTTGTAGCCGTCGAACTTGGTGAGCGCGGTGAGTACCACGGTGTGGATGGGTACGTTGATGCCGACGCCGAGCGTATCGGTGCCGCAGATGACGGGCAGCAGGCCCTGCTGCGCCAAGCGCTCGACCAGCAGGCGATAGCGCGGCAACATGCCAGCATGGTGCACGCCGACGCCGCATCCAAGCAGGCGTTTGAGAATCTTACCAAAGGCCGTCGAGAAGCTCGTTCCCTTTGCTGCTTCTTTGATGGCCTCGCGCTGCTCCTTGCTAGCGATGCCAAAGTTGGCAAGCGACTGTGCCGTGGCAAGCGCGGCGTCCTGACTAAAGTGAACGATGTAGAGTGGGGCCTCTCCGCGGCGCATGGCGAGCTC